>DASRCD010000617.1:0-7148 GCA_035653315.1 Candidatus Angelobacter sp. | reverse complement strand
TCTCAGGATGGTCGGCACCAGAGAAGACCAATGCGATACGCAAGACATGCCCTACCCTGCTAACGCCACAGGCCAGCAGATGTGGGAACGATTCCGTAAACATCCCAACGTGGTGATGACCCTGAACGGACACTTCACCGGCGGCAGCGTTGCGAATCGTGAGGACATCAGCGATAGTGGCACGCTGGTAAACCAGATCTTTGCCGACCTGCAGGACTATCCCAATGGCGGCGATGGCTGGCTGCTGATTATTACTGTTCATCCCGCCAGTGACACTATTTCCGTGCAGACTTATTCTCCGTTCCTGAACCAGTTCATGACCGGGGCGAACCAGCAATTCACAGTGCCTTATCACAATCCGAAAACTCAGACCGGCGCCGGCGCCATCAGCGGAAAGGTGCGCAATCCATCTACATGCGCGGCGATTTCAGGGGTTACGGTCCATGCTGGAAACGCTTCTGCGGTTACCGCGTCAGACGGTACTTACAAAATTTCCGTGCCTCCGGGCAGCTACTCCGTCAGCGCTTCTGGCTCCGGCTGGAATACCCAGACACTCTCAGAAACCGTGAGCGACGCCCTGACGACGCAACTGGATTTTTATCTCACACCAGGAAGTGGGTCTAGCCCACCGTGCACGCTGAATACTGCCTCTCCTTCCGTGACGATTTGTACGCCGGCCAACAATGCCACCGTGACGTTACCAGTGCAGGTAGTTGCGGGCACCACGGATTCGACCACGGTTTCATTTGTCCAGGCTTATCTGGATGGATCGGCAGTTGTCACGCAAACCGGCAAATCGCTGAATGCTTCCATTTCCATGTCCGCGGGAACGCATCGCCTCACGGTGCAGGCAAAAGACACAGCAGGCGTGGTGTTCAAGCAGACCATCAATGTAACTGCGGGAGCACCGCCTACTCCAACGCCAACACCTACGCCAGTTCCAAGCCCCACACCGAATCCGACTCCTACACCAACGCCGAACCCGAGTCCTACACCAACGCCGAACCCGAGTCCTACTCCTACACCAACTCCAAGTCCGACTCCGACGCCAACACCCAAACCGAGTCCAACACCTACTCCCGTGCCTACGGCGTGCACTGCCACCGGCGTATCACCCTCAGTAACCATCTGCTCACCAGCGAACAGCGCCGTTGTAAGCTCGCCGGTGCATGTGGTTGCCGCCAGCAAAGATACGGTTGCGGTTTCATTCCTGCAGATTTATGTGGATGGCAGCCCGGTGCTCACAAAAACCGGAAGCACTCTGGACACCACGGTTGCCATGGCCAGCGGCGCACGTCGCGTGACGGTACAAGCCAAAGACGCGAATGGGACCATATTCAAGCAGACCATCAACATTACGGTGAAATAAAAACGCGGGGCGCCGGTCAGACAATTTTGCAGTACAGCTTTGAACTAGCGTTTTGAGCGCTGGGGTTATTCGCTCATGCCTGGGTTTAAAGGCAGGAATATGGAAAACACTGTCCAGCTTTTGTGAGGCTGCACACTGCTCTTCAGATGAATGTGTCCGTGATGTTTTTCGACAATGCTTTTGCAAATCCACAATCCAAGCCCGGTCCCAACGTCTTTCTTTGTGGTGAAGAACGGCTCAAAAATCCTGGAACGCATAGCGGGCGGGATGCCTGGGCCATTGTCGGCGATGGTAAGCCGAACTCCAGGTACCTGAGCTTCGCCGTGTGCAGCCGATGAAATCCGCACATGGATAGTCCCGCCGTCTTCAACAGCATCAATGCTGTTACCCAATAAATTTGCTATCAGCTGGCGGATTTCGCCGGAGAGAGCAATGATTTCCGGATCATCCAGAATTTCCTTGCGTATGGAGATACCTTTGTTACGGGCACGTCCGGCAAATACTGAAATAAGGGAATCCACTATAGGCCCGATGGTTATGGCTGACGCTCCCCTGGTTTCCCGATAAAACCCGAGGGTCTGCTTTGTGAGCTGGGAGACGCGTCCAAGCTCTTCTTCAGCCTGCGACAGATATTGGACAACAAGCGGCTTAACCGCGCTGGTTTTCGCGAGATAGATAAGGTTGGTCACGGCCGCAAGAGGATTGTTGATCTCATGAGCAATGGTTGCAGCCAAGCGACCTACAGAGGCAAGCCTTTCATTCGTGCGCAAAGCGTGCTCTGCTTTCTTTCGATCAGTGATATTACGCGCTATCTTGGCGCAACCAATAATCCGCCCAGTTTCATCGCGGACAGGCGAGATGGTCAAAGACATGTCCAGATTTTCGCCCGCTTTAGTGACCCGCACTGTTTCATAGTGCTCAATCCGTTCACCGCGCGCGATTGCCTTGAGTATCCGGTCCTCATCTGGATGTAGTTCCGGCGGGATGATGGTAGTGATGGAGCGGCCAATCATCTCTTCCGGGGTATAGCCGAAAATTCTTTGCGCTCCGGCATTCCAACTGGTGACAATTCCATTCAGGTCTTTACTCACGATGGCGTCATCAGATGATTCAACAATGGCAGCAAGCCGCGACCGCGCTTCCTCAATCTGCTTGCGCTCAGTAATATCCAGGACGATGCCGAACATGCTGGGATCATCCTGGTACCGGCGGCCCTTACAATAAAACCAGCGCAGGCCATGTTGGGGATGGCGGTAACGGTATTCGAACTCCATGCTCCCGGCCGCGTATCCGGCATGCATGCGTTCCTGGACCATGGGGAAATCAGCCGGTTCAACGCGAGAGGCCCATATTTGCAGGCTCTGTGATGGCGCCGTATCGGTACCGAACATGTGACGCAACTCGGGAGACAAGGCACGAGTATCGCTCACCGGGTCCCATTCCCAGGTGCCGATTTGTGCAGCTGTCTGGGCCAGGCGAAGCCTCTCTTCGCTGCGTTCAATCTTTCTGCGGGCCATCACTTCATCGGTGACCTCCACAGCATGGACCAGGATGCCATCAACAGAATCGTCAGCGGCCTTTATTGGCTGGTATACAAAGTTGAAATATGCGTCCTGAAGCTGGCCTTCAGACAGGCGCTTCAGAGTCACTTTCATCTCCCGCCCAATGAAAGGTTCTCCCGTTTCATACACCTGGTCCAGCAAGCCCAAAAAGACCTGGCCCTCAAGTTCCGGCAGGCTCTCCCGGATGGGCTTCCCCAGAAAATCAGCGGGACTTTGCCGTCCAGTAACCCGCACATAAAGATCATTCACGTATGTCCAGCGGTGTTCGGGGCCGCTGAGAAAACCAATTGCAGCAGGGGCTTGCGCCAGCAGTTCCTGAAGGCGGCGCTGCTCCAGCTCCGCCTGGGCGCGCAGTTTTGCCTCGCGCTCAGCTGCTTCACGCCGGATCTCGGCCATTCTTATGTGGGTTTCCACGCGCGCCAGCAGCTCTCGCGCGGTAAACGGCTTAACAAGATAGTCGTCGGCGCCAGCTTGCAACCCTTCAATCCGCGATTCTTCGCCGGCCCGCGCTGAAAGCAGGATTACGGGGGTGCTGCGCATGACTGGATCGTTGCGGATGGCCTGAAGTACGCCAAAACCATCCAGTCCGGGCATCATGATGTCGGTAAGAACAAGCGCGGGATGCAGACTTTTGGCGGCTTTCACGGCTTCTTCTCCGTCCGGAGCAGAATGCACTTGATAGTGATGGCTGAGCAGGCGCGTCACGTATTCGCGCATGTCGGCATTGTCGTCGGCCAGGACAATGAGATTTTCTTTTGCCGGGGAAACATCCTGCGAGGGGACATCGGCGGCGCTGCTTGACTGTGGCAATATCCCGGAATCGTGCCGCAACCAATGTTGCGCTTCTTCAACGTAGCTTTCTATCCGCGGCGCTATGGAAGCAAGAGTCCGTTCACTTTCTATCCGGTCCTGGGGAAGATGGTCCTTTCCGGAAGGAATAAAAACTGTGAATGTGCTTCCTTCCCCCAAGCGGCTGCTTACATTGACGGTCCCGCCATGCAGCTTGGACAGTTCGTAAACCAGAGCCAGGCCAATGCCCGTGCCCTCATGAGTCCGGCCGCGGGCGCCCTCTATGCGATGAAACCGCTCGAAAACCCGCGACAGCTCGTTCTCAGGAATTCCCGTGCCGGTATCTGATACGGAAAATTCGACCCCATTTTCCGCGGGCCTGAGTCTGACTTCGATCTTTCCGTGAAAGGTGAACTTGAACGCATTGGACAAGAGGTTCAGTACGATCTTTTCCCACATGTCACGGTCCACATACACCGGAAGGGAAAGCGTGGGGCAATCCACTTTGAGTTCAAGGCCGGCTTTTTCCACGGCTGACCGAAACACGCTGACAAGCTCAGTGGTAAGCCGGGCGAGGTCCGTGGGCTGATAGACAACCTGCACTCGTCCAGCTTCAATTCTTGAAAAATCAAGCAGGGTATTGACCAGCTTGAGCAGCCGCAAGGAATTGCGGTGCACCACGGAGAGTTGTTCCCGATTTTCAGGACTTAGCCCGTCTCCCGGCCGGGCAATCATTTCTTCCAGCGGTCCCAACATCAGGGTAAGAGGAGTGCGGAATTCATGGCTTACATTGCTGAAAAAGAGAGTTTTTGCATGGTCTATTTCAACCAGTTTTTGCAGACGTTCCCGTTCTTCTTCCCGCGCGACCGCGTTCCGGATTCCAGTAAGTACGTGGTCCGCCGCCAATTCATAAAATCCGCGATATTGATCGTCGAGCGCGCGCCTTGGGCTCACTCCGCAGATGAGGATGCCATCAGGGTATTGCTGCCCGGGGCGCGCAAGGACCCTGATGACGGCAGTCTGCGTGAATTCCGGATATGGGCCGCCCGGAAGCTCCCCGAAGCGGTCTTTTAAGCCGGTAATCACGGTGAGTTCCGGGTTCTGCAAAGCAGCATGCACCGGCCAGGCAGTCTCACTGTCATCCGCAAGGTCAATCTCTTTGGGCGCAGCTTTTGATCCAGCTTCCAATCCGCTGGTGGCTTCCAGCCGTGCACGCGTCCCTTTGGCTTCAATTCGGTAAAAAAGGGCAAACGGAACGTCGATGGGATTTTCATCCATGATAGCGGCGGCGCTTACCATGGCTTCCTGCAGGCTTGTCACATCAGAGGCTTTTCGGGCGAGATCGCGAAGCGTTTTCAGCCGGCGTTCGCTTTGGACGCGCTCGGTGGTTTCCGCAACTACTGCCAGCATGCCCCCGACTTCTCCTGATTCATCCCGGATGGGGCTGTAGGACAAGGTGAAGTAACAATTCTCCAGATAGCCGTTGCGGTCCAGAGGGATGAGCTCGTCATTGAGAGGGACAGACTTGCCTGTTCGCGTGCTTTCAAACAATGGCCCAATAAAGTGCCATGCTTCAGGAAAGATGATTTTTGCGGGCGTGCCCAGGGCGCCGGGATGTTTTGTGGACCCAAGCACGGGACGGTATCTATCGTTATAGAAGAAGCGGAAATCCGGCCCCCATGCCACTACCATGGCAAAACTGGATGAGAGCATGAGGCTGATTGCGGTCCTGAGGCTTTGCGGCCATTCCGCCACCGGCCCGAAAGGCGTTGCCGACCAGTCCTTGGCGCGGATAAGCGCACCCATTTCTCCGCCGCCTGCAAATACGCGCTCGACATCGAATGATGCCGCATCTGCTTGACCACCGTTTGCACGAAGAGCACCGGGTGAACTGCCCTTTTTCATTGTCGGTTTCTTGTTGGCCATTGACCGGTCTGTCCCCGGAATTATTTTATTGCAAACGTTCCTGCGATCAAGCTGCTACTCCTGCTGGATGGACGAAGCGTAGACCGCCGCCACTTGAATTCCAGAATGGCTGAAGACAGAAAAGATATATTAGACAGCGACGCCGGCCATCTCAACCTGTGGGCTTGCACTCATCTTTTTTCGCAACCGGTATTGCTGAATTCGCGCAAGCACGGTGAGACCAGAGAGCAAAAACCAAAATGCTCCTGCTCCTATAAGTTGAAAGGTAAAAATGCTTTTATCTCCTTCAGCTAAGCCCAAAATGATCCCGCAAAAAAACAGGCCACCCATAATAAGCATCATCAACGATGCAACAATGGTTTCCATCCAGCCGATTTTTGGAAGCAACCGCTTATATCTGGCGGCACGGAGAGCTTCAGCGCCTCGTCCGGCCAGCCACCAGAAAACCATACATACCAGCGGCCAACATACAGCATGCCACACTTGAGAGTTCATTCCTGCCGGTATCCATTCGTTATAGCTCCGGCTGAATATGGCATGCGGCAATTGAACCATGCTGCCGGGGAGATTTAAGAGAGCAACCAGTGTTAAAAGAGAGGAGTGGCTGCCGAAAGCTAAATAGCGGTCCCATGAAAACAACTGTATGATGAATTGCGGCACATGAATGTGCAATTCCCATAAAATCCTAAGCCGTAATGGCCATAGAAGAAGCGCACAGAAAGCAAGCTGGCCAAAAGGAAATATCCGCTGAAAAGGAATTACCTTGTATGGGGTGCAATCAACATAAGATGAATTTAGGGTTGGCGAAGCCATGGAGCCAGAAGCTTACTATGAATTCCTGCTTTTAACTATCAAAAGTGCGGATGATAGGCAGCCCTCTCTCCTCTAAACAAGCTGCTTTTGATTCATATTGTTTCCAAGTTCTTCAAGAGATCGTCACAGGCAAGAGTGCCTGTGCCACACAGAACTTTGATGGTCTTCGCAGACGAGGGCGCCTGCGGTCCAAATATTTTTATGGGAACGGAACTTGAGACGTAGCAGTGCTACGTCTCTACATCAAGCAGATAGTCAATCGGTTAAGGGACTTCAACAGAATAACTTTACTTTCTTCTTTCGTCGCTGGCGACTACGCCGTCCTTGATGTGGATGATGCGGTAGGCGTGCTCGGCGATATCAGGCTCGTGGGTGACCAGCACAATGGTGTTGCCTTTGCTGTGGAGGTCTTCCATCAGCTTCATGATTTCATTGCCGGTTTGTGAATCGAGGTTGCCGGTGGGTTCGTCGGCAAGAATGATGGATGGGTTGTTGACAAGGGCGCGGGCAATGGCAACGCGCTGGCGCTGTCCGCCGGAAAGTTCATTGGGTTTGTGGTTCATGCGTCCGCCCAGGTCCACGGCTTCAAGCGCGGCTTTGGCGCGGGCAATGCGCTCGTCTGAGGGCGTGCCGCTATAGATCAACGGCAGCTCAACGTTGTGCAGAGCGGTGGCGCGGGCCAGAAGATT
>DASRCD010000616.1:0-4983 GCA_035653315.1 Candidatus Angelobacter sp. | reverse complement strand
GCTGTAAAAAAGCAAGGTAGAGCAAAAGCTGGCAATTATAAAAAGCTTTAAAGAATTGTTCTTCAGGTTGTAAAGAATTTTCAGAATTGCAGGCGCTCCTGCACGTAAGTTTAAGGCTGGATGTCGCGCAGTGTCCTTCTTATAAACTTCACGCAACGTGACAAGGGGCGCCTGCAATGGAATTCACACTACTCATCCCTAAAACGATTCGAGATGAAAGTATTTATGCCACCTGGGCACGGGCGGTGAGCGCTGCCCATGGAGCGTCTTCATGATCGGCGGCAGATGGCTGGTGCTTGCCCAGCCGCGCTAACGCGCTGGTCTTTGCGGTAATTACATCCTGGTCTGAGCAGCCGAGCATGGCGGAGCATTCTCGCAGGGAATACCCTTCAAGCACGGCCATTACAAACACAAACCTTTCAAAAGCTGGCCATTCCGTAATCTCCGCGGGTCTGTGTAAATTGTTTGCCTCAAGCGGGCCAGCAGCGTGTTTTTCCGGCGCGGGAGCCATGGCCTTGATTGCATTCTGGATGATGGCGCGTTTGCTCCAGGCGCGGGCCCATTGCAGGAACACCGGATTTCCCCGGATGCTTTCATCCAGCCCGGCAACAAAACATTGTTCGGCGCGGGCCTGGTCTGCCGTGAGCAGGAAAGCAAGCTGGTGCAGACCTGCCATGTCTTCTTTAAAAATCTGCTGAAAATCCCTGCAGGTGGCGTATTCGCTTGCTCGCTCGTGGCCTTGCTGCTTATTTTTCCGCCGGAACATCCTCAAAACTCTCCTCAATGCAAAAACGTACGTAACGAAGCGGCAAACGGTTTGATTATTAATCGAAGTATATCTTTTGACGGTTAGATTAAGCGGGTGTTAACCGCGATACAAAATTTATCCAACCATTATGGGTTACCGTGTGTGGACATTCAATGTCTCTGCACAAAAACGTAAGCTGGAATCTCCTCCGAAGTAAACAATGCCAACTTGTGCCTATTGTGCAAGCAGTTGCAGACAAAGCTTTGTTTCAATCTGGGCGCTTACTGTAATTAGTGACTGGACGCGGCATGATGTTGCTAAAAAATAAAAAATTTTATTGAGGTGTGAAAAAGAGATGGTAATGGGCGCTATAAACCTGCGAATGGAGTACCCATGCGGCCCGTCCAGCAATGGGACATGGTTCAGTGCTGTGCAGTATAAAATTTGCCCGCTGATACAATAAGGAAAGAAGAAACCGGCATTTTGCGCATCTAAGCTGCTGGTAACACGCCATCTTTATACTTTGAGAACCGATTAATCTATGTTTGAAAATTTACAAGAAAAATTACAGCGGGCATTTAAAAACCTTCGCGGACAGGGCACGCTCACCCAGGAAAATATTCAGGAAGCGCTCAAAGAAATCCGCATGGCGCTGCTGGAAGCCGACGTTAATTTTAAAGTGGTCAAGCAGTTTATTGACCGCGTCTCAGAAAAAGCTGTTGGCCAGGAAGTGATGACCGCGCTTTCTCCGGCGCAGCAGGTCATCAAAATTGTTCATGATGAGCTGGTGGAAGTCCTGGGCAAAGACACGGCCAAGCTGAAGTTTGCTTCCCAGCCGCCTTCCGTGGTGTTGATGGCGGGGCTTCAGGGCTCCGGTAAAACCACAACTTCCGGCAAGTTGGCTGCCTGGCTGAAAAAAGGCGGACACCGCCCGATGCTGGTTTCCGTGGACGTTTACCGTCCAGCCGCGCGCCAGCAGTTGAAGGTTGTAGCAGAGGCGATCAAGGCCAATCTGTATGAAGGCAAAGTTGAACACGCTGATACGCCTACCGTTGAGCGGCTGGTTAAAGAGGCGCGCAAGGAAGCCATTAACAGCGGCTGCAATTTCCTGATTGTGGATACCGCCGGCCGTCTGCACATTGACGACGACCTGATGGCGGAAATGCAGTCCATTAAAAAAATTCTTAACCCGCAGGAAATTCTGTTCGTAGCTGACGCCATGACCGGCCAGGACGCTGTGCGCTCCGCGGAAGAATTTCACAAAAAGCTCTCCATTACCGGCGTGGTACTCACCAAAATGGATGGCGATGCCCGCGGCGGCGCGGCGCTTTCCATCCGCCAGGTTACCGGCCAGCCGATCAAGTTTATTGGCGTGGGTGAAAAGTACGATGCGCTGGAGCCGTTCCATCCAGACCGCATTGTTGGCCGCATTCTTGGTATGGGCGACGTGATGACGCTGATTGAAAAGGCGCAGGAAACAGTTGACCAGAAAAAAGCCGAGGAGTTCGCCAAGAAAGCGTTGGGAGGCGAAGGCTTTTCCCTGGAAGATTTCCGCGACCAGCTTCGCCAGGTCAAAAAACTTGGCTCGCTGCAAAGCGTAATCAAAATGCTGCCCAGCATTGGCCCCTTTGCCAATATGCAAAAAGCTGCCGACCAGGTGGACGACAAGCAGATTACCCGCGTTGAGGCCATCATCAACTCCATGACCACCAAAGAGCGCCTGAACCATGAAATTATTAATGGCAGCCGGCGCAAGCGCATTGCCCGGGGCTCTGGCACCAGCGTTCAGGAGGTAAACCAGCTTTTGCGGCAATACGCCCAGATGCGCAAGATGTTCAAGGATATGGGCAAATCCAGCTTTAGCCGCAAATTGGTTGGCATGAAACTGCCAGGAATGATGCGCTAGCTGAGTAGCAGGATGCGGGGCTGCGGACAGCAGCCTGACTGCGCTGTGCCTGTATCTGATTGAATATCGAGCGTTATTACTGCTGTCCCTCTGTGGGAGTTGGAGTTGGCGCGACCGCCGGAGCTTCCGCGGCTGCCTTTTCGTGATTGATCACGTCTTTTAATTCTTTGCTCGGCTTGAAATAAGGAATTTTCTTGGCCGGAACCTCAACACGCGCGCCGGTCTTGGGATTGCGCCCCACGCGCGGTTTACGCTGGCGCGTACGGAAGCTGCCAAAGCCGCGAATCTCAATCTTGTCGCCCGAACGCAGCGAACGGACCACACTGTCAAAAATCGTTTCCACAATGATTTCGCTGTCTTTGCGGGTGAGTTCCGCCAGGCGGGAAACTTCTTCAATTAAGTCGGCTTTGGTCATGGTTTCTTTATTCCACCTTAAATAGGTTCTCACGTCAAGAACCGTTTTGCTTACAGCGAGATAGAGGCTTTTTCCGTGTCTTTTAATCGTAAAATCCTAGGTGTTTTACTTACTTTGATTACGGCACATTGAAAGTAGGCAGTAACGATTATTGAACAGTGATCATTTAAGATCAGATGATAACTATATAGAACCGTGGACCGCAGCCGCCCTCGGCTGCGCTGATTCCTGCCAGGCCCAACGATAGTCATCAGGACCTTTGGCAAGCTTGGCAGCAATTGGGTTCTGCACAATATAGATCATTCGATATTCAAAATCGTCATCTGAACGAATAATGCGGTCAAAAGATTCCGGCTGCCAAAGCGCCCCCATTCTTCTCATTAACTTATTCACGCTATGACTTGAAGCTCCTTTAATGCCCCTCATAATTTCCGCTAATTCGTAGGCATAGCCCCGAGGGCCCTCTAACGGCGTGAACAGCATATGCACATGATCAGGCATGACAACAAAAGCGTGCAGGTGGACCTTTCGATTGTTTTCGAATAAACAATGATCAAAAACGAGGGTGCGCGCTTCTTCCGTAAGCACGATTCCCTCTTTCGTACTGAAAGTCACAAAATATGAAGATCCATCCTTTTCAATGTGCGGAAGGTTTCTTCGATAGTAAGTGCTCATGAATTACTCAGATTGAAGCTTGCCTAAACTGAATGAAAGTTCTGAGTCTACCAAGAACTGTGGACCGTAGCCGCCCGCGGCTGCGCTGAAAGATTTTCGTAAACGCAGGCGAGGGCGCCTGCGCTCCACAACTATTCTGTTAATTGGATCATTTTCATTTTTCGGCCGACACGAATAATAAATGGCTCGGCTGGCAGCAACAGGACAATATTAGGTACCGTAACGACTTGGGAATTGATCTTCACTGCATTTTGTTTTAGCTTCCGGACACCATCAGTAGCTGAATCCGCCAAATTTGCGTGAGCAAGAATCTTGTCAAGCCGTACTATTTTACGCTGGGTCTGTGGAGGCGGATTTATTACAACTTGATCGTTCGGCAAGAAAAATACTTTTTCCCTTGCCAACTGGTCAATTTCTCCACTGCTTCCCGCCCCAACAACTGCAGCCAATAAGATGACTACCTTCTCCAGATTTTCGGGATTTTCATCCTTCTGAAACTGTTTTGCCCAATTTTCATCTGCCTGTTGGGCGGCCTGCTCACCATGGAAATCCTGGACGATCCTGCGCGCCAGCGCTTTCTTGGCTTCCATGGGATGCATGCTCTGCTTCATGGTTTCAATCTCTGAGGTCTTCACGTCCGTCAGCAATTCGTAATAGCGCCACATCAACTCGTCAGAAATTGACATCACCTTGCCGTAGATTTCCTGCGGCGGCTCATTGATGCCAATGTAATTTCCATACGACTTGGACATCTTCTGCACGCCGTCCGTGCCTTCCAGCAGAGGCATGGTCAAAATGATCTGCGATGGCTGGCCAAAATCTTTTTGCAGTTGGCGCCCCATCAATAAATTAAATTTCTGGTCAGTTCCGCCCAGTTCCACATCCGCTTCAAGTGCAACTGAGTCATATCCTTGGCAGATGGGATAAAGCAACTCATGAATATGGATCGGCTTTTCTTCCTGAAAACGTTTATGGAAATCTTCACGCTCTAACATTTGGGAAACAGTAAACTTTGCGGTCAGACGAATGAAATCTTCCGGCGTCAATTTTGAAAACCAGCGCGAGTTGAAATCAATAACTGTCTTCTCACGGTCAAGAATCTTGAAGACCTGAGTTTTGTATGTTTCAGCATTGCGCTCGATGTCCGCGCGCGTGAGCGGCGGACGAGTCACCGACCGTCCGGTAGGATCGCCGATCATCCCTGTGAAATCTCCGATAAGGAAAATCACCGTGTGTCCC
>DASRCD010000615.1:0-2458 GCA_035653315.1 Candidatus Angelobacter sp. | reverse complement strand
TCCGGCATGACCTCCACTTCGCGAATCGTGGTGAACCCCTTTGCTTTCAAAACTTCAATGGCCTGCTCCACCAGGATCTCCGGCGCGGAAGCGCCTGCCGTAAGAGCCACGGTCTTTTTTCCGGGCAGCCACTCTGGCTTAATGTCGTCAGCCGTATCTATTAAATAAGATGGCGTTCCCAGATTGGTGGATACCTCAACCAGACGGTTGGAATTGGAGCTGTTTTCAGAGCCCACCACCAGCAGCAGGTCTGCCTGGTGTGCCACATCCTTTACCGCTGTCTGGCGGTTTTGCGTGGCATAGCAAATGTCCTGTGCGTGGGGTCCCTCAATCAAGGGGAATTTCTTGCGCAGCGCGGCAATCACGTCTTTTGTTTCGTCCAGGCTGAGCGTGGTCTGGGTAATATAGGCAATGCGCGTAGGATCGGGAACTTCCAGTGTCTCCACTTCTGCAGCGCTGCCCACCACCTGCGTTACATCAGGAGCTTCGCCTAGAGTTCCAATTACCTCATCATGATCATGATGGCCGATCAAAATAATGCTGTAGCCGCCTTTGGCGTACTTTACGGCTTCCACATGGACCTTGGTCACCAGCGGACAGGTGGCGTCAATCACGCGCAAATTGCGCAGTTTGCTGGCTTCGCGCACACTGGGGGAAACACCGTGCGCACTATAAATAAGGCGCTGGCCGTCCGGAACTTCATAAACTTCGTCAACAAAAATCGCGCCCTTGGCTTTCAGTTCTTCCACTACATAGCGATTGTGGACAATTTCTTTGCGGACGTAGATGGGTGGGCCAAAGGCGTCCAGCGCAATGCGGACAATATCAATGGCTCTCACCACACCGGCGCAAAATCCCCGGGGCTTTAGCAACAATAAAGTCTTGGCTTCTTGTGTCATTGTGATCTGCTTATTATACCCTTTTGTACACTTTTCCTTAGCCCTAGGTTATCCAATTAAAAACCCTTAGAGCGAACGCAACCCATTGAAAGCTCAATATTTAGCAGCGATCAGGGCATATCAGGGGGCGAACGGGGAGGGGGTTAAGGGGTGTCGCTTTGTGCAAATGGCGGAAGGTATCAGGCCTGCGGTCTTAACTTCATTTCAATCTGGGAGAAGTTTCATTCAATTTCTCGTAATTACCTTCCTGGCGCCCATCGACTCACGGCCATAGCGATCGGCAATCCCACAAGAACCGTATGTCCAACTGGCCCAGTAATAATGGAAGCAGGATCAAATCTTGGCGGCCAGCGATGGATGGCCGAAAGCGGCAGCACAACACAGGTCATCATCAACCAGACAAACTCTCCATACAGCAATCCGGCAATCACTGGCCTTTGCGTTAGAAATGCAACCTGCCGGCTGGCCACGTAATAAATTACTGCCCAGATAAAGGCAATTAGAAAGTGGAGAAACAGCCCTAACGCCGCCGTCCTTGCGCCGCCTTGAAATGCTTTTGGCCCAAGCAGGCCTGAGGCCACGGATTGAAATATCCGCGCGGGCGGAAGATGGTTTTGAATGCCGTACCCAACACACGCCTGCGTGATATCGAATACTCCGCAGGCAAGCCCACCTATAAAGATAGCGAGAAAAGAATTGGAAGAAATTGGAGCAGTCATTGAAGCGGAAGCCATTTAACACGCTCGATTGAAAATTTAAAGCTGCAAGTGAATAGACGCATGAAAGGTCTGTTTGTTGCCAAAGAAATTGTTGCTTTTCTCCGCACCTCCGTGACTCCGTGGTGAACTTTGCTTTTCTACTCAGCCATTTGCCTTTAGCAACTGTTCGGCGTGCTGTCGCGATGTCTCCGTCAGCTTTGCGCCGCTCAACATGCGCGCAATCTCTTCCGTGCGCTCCTCGGCGCTCAAAGCCCGGACCACTGTCTTAGTCCTTCCTGCTGTTTCCCGCTTCTCGATTAAATAATGATAGTCGGCAAATGACGCGATCTGCGGCAGATGGGTAATGCATAAAACCTGGTTGGTGCGCGCCAGCGACTTCAGCTTTTTGCCCACGGCTTCCGCTGCGCGCCCGCCAATGCCCGTGTCGATTTCATCAAAGACCAGCGTACGCTGTGTCCCGCTTTTGCTCTTCTTTCCTGCTTCAATCGTGGCTTTGAGCGCCAGCATCACCCGGGAAAGTTCGCCGCCGGATGCAATCTGCTCCACCGGCTTGAGCGGCTCGCCGGGATTGGGCGCAATCATATACGTCACATTATCAAAACCCACGGCGGTCCAGTAGGCGGGTTCGTCTGAACCGGAAACCTCAATCCGGAACTGCGCCTTCATGGCCAGCTGGTTGATTTCTGTTTCCACCAGCTTTTGCAGCTCGCGCGCCGCGCTATAACGCTTTTTGGAAATCGCTTGCGCCGTTGAAAGATAAGCCGCGGCGGCACTGGTAAGCTGCTTCTTCAGGTCGCGCACCACGTCTTCACGATTTTCAATCTCGCCCAGCTTGCGCGC
>DASRCD010000614.1:0-5074 GCA_035653315.1 Candidatus Angelobacter sp. | reverse complement strand
TGAGATCGGCGGGCTGCGCCGCACCCCGGCAACCACGCCGACAAAGACGCAGATTTTATTTTCCCTGGATGGCAAAGTCTCTGAGACCGGAAGCATGGATTCCACGGTTGCCATTTCTGCTACGGGAGACGGCGCGGTATTCCTACGCATGGCTTACCGCGGCACTTCACAGGCCGACTGGAAAAAGCTGACCGAATATTATGCAGCAGGCCAGGGACTGCGTGGCGATATTTCTGAGGTACAGGTGGCGGAACTGGAAGATACAGCCAAGCCATTTCGCCTAACGTATAAGTTTCACCAGGACAACTATTTCACAGTCCCAAGCACGGCAGCTACTTTCTTCCCGCTCCCTCCACTGGCATTGCCGCCATTGCGCAAATCCAAGCCGCAGGAGCAGCTTGATTTGGGCGCGGCCATGGAGATGCACGACAAAGTTCATCTGCAATTTGCCGCGAATTTCGCCTTGCGATTGCCACCGGAAGTAAGGCTTACGCGCGATTACGCTGAATACTCCCTGAGCTATAAGTTCGCGAATGGCACACTGGATGCCGACCGTGTTCTGCTAATGAAGACCAGCAAACTGCCGGCTTCGCGCCGCTCTGACGTGCAGTCTCTCCGCAGCGTTGCCATGAGCTACTCTGAGCAGAGCATCAGCGCGGATGCACGTCCGTCCTCGGCCGTTACGCATAACGCTACGACCTATGCGGGATACACGTCGCAGGAGCTTCGCAAAGCCGGGTCCAAAGCGCTGCAGCAGAGAGATTTCAATGCCGCTGTGGATATATATAAGCTTGTAGTGGACAAGGAGCCTAAAAGCGACGATGCCTGGGATTCCCTGGGAAGGGCCTATGCCGGCATTGGCAATCATGCTGAAGCGGCCACGGCTTATCACAAGCAGATTGAGGTAAATCCATTTCATAAGCGCGCCTACAATGATCTGGGCGCGGAATTACAGCGCCAGGGCAAGTATGAAGAGGCGCTGCAGGCATACCAGAAGCAGCTTGAAAATGTTCCAGTAGATCGCGTTGCCCGCAAGTACCAGGGCCTGCTGCTGTTCCAGTTAAAACGAAATAAAGAAGCACAAACGGAACTGGAAGCCGCCGATAAAGCTTCTCCAGACGATCCGGAAATTGAGCTGGCGCTGGCGCAGTTGTACTCGGTGGAGGGCAATCAGGAGAAGTCGGCCGTCTTGATGAAGAGCGTGGTCGGCAGCCCAGCCATGACCTCTAGCGATTTATTTGCCGCTGCATTGCGCGATGACATTAATCCGGATGAAACAATCCGCGATGCTAAAAATATTCTCGACACCATTGATGAGCAGTTCGATTCAGGCGTGTATAACGAAGATTCTCCTGAAGTGAATTCAGCCATGTATTTCCTGGCGCTGGAGTGGGCGAGGATGGGCTGGGCCAAATACCTGAAGGGTGATCGCATGGAAGCATTGAGATACCTGGATGCCGCGTGGACATTAAGCCAGTCCGGCACGTTGGCCAACCGACAGGCACGAATCTATGCCAAGGCCGGCGATACGGCCAAAGCCAAACACTTTTTCCTGCTTGCGGCTGCTGCCGGAGGAAATGAAGTTGAAAGCTCGCTGGCGGAACTCAAGAAGCTGGGCGTTACGGCTGATTTGACCCAGCCCAAAGCAGAGCTGCTCCGGATGCGGACCGCCAAGCTGAATGGAGTGACGGCAAAAAAAGGACAGGCTGATTTCACTCTGCTCTTTAGCGGTTCCAGCAAGCCGGACCAAGCCATGTTTGTTGAGGGAGATGCGGAATTGCGTTCCGCGGAACAGGCACTCACCGAGGCCAGCTACTCAATTTCTTTCCCTGATTATTCTTCACTCAACATCATCCGCCGCGGCGCGGTCACATGCAGCGCTTCAGGGTGCGCAATTGTCCTTAAGCCAATTGAAAAACCCGGTTTAGGAATGGGAGGAGCTACGCAAAGCGCCGCAAAATAAACAGACCAGAACCAGAATGGCCTGGAAGGATGAACTCTTTCCGGGCCCTTATTTTGCAAGATGGTTTGACGCTCTCTTTGCTGGCACGTAAGATTTTGTTTCAACTTCATTCTCTCAAATGGCAGGCTTATGAAACTTCAATCCAAGCTGTCTCACTTAAGCATGGTTGCTCTGATGATGTTGCTTGCAGCGGTCATGTTTGCGTCGGCCCAGAACGCTCAACAGAAAGACCCTTTACCGCTGGGGAGCCCGCAGGTGATGCAGCCGGCGGAGCTGGCGCAGGCATTAAAGGCTGGCGGAGCGCAGAAGCCAGTGGTGTTTTACGTGGGGCCGAAATCGATCTATGCACAGGCGCATATTCCCGGCGCAGAAAATATTGGCCCCGTGGGGAAACCGGAAGGAATGGAAAAGCTGCGCTCCCGCGTGGCCTCATTGGCCAAAGATGCGCCGGTGGTGATCTATTGCGGATGCTGCCCATGGGACCATTGCCCGAATATCCGGCCAGCCTATGCTGAGTTGAAGAAGGAAGGTTTTACCA
This sequence comes from Candidatus Angelobacter sp., assembly GCA_035653315.1. GTDB lineage: Bacteria > Acidobacteriota > Terriglobia > Terriglobales > Acidobacteriaceae > Angelobacter. The sequence goes on along the minus strand of DASRCD010000614.1, from coordinate 2,573 downwards.
AGGTGCGCGTTTTATATCTGGCCACTAGTTTGGGCGCTGATTGGAAAGACAAAGGCTACCCTGTGGCCTCAGGCGAATAGGCATTGTTGAATGCGCGCTCTGATTCTCTTGCTTGCGGCGGCCGGATTAGCCTTTGGCATTTATCTTGGAATGCACCACGCCGGCAAGGAACGCGCAGTACCCGTGGCTACTTTACCGTCCGCGCCTGAACTCTCTTTGCAAGACCTGAACGGCAGCGCCCTGCATACAGCAGACTACAGTGGCAGGGTTGTGCTGGTAAATTTCTGGGCGGCATGGTGCGCGCCCTGCGCGGAAGAAGTGCCGCAGTTCATTGCGCTGCAAAAGAAATACCAAGACCAAGGTTTGCAGGTGATCGGCTTCTCCGTGGATGATGATGCCACGGAGTTGCGCGATTTCTATCGCAAGCATCAGGTCAACTATCCGGTAGTGCCCAGCGACATAAAAATCGCGGACGCTTTTGGCGGTGTGCTTGGCCTGCCAACAACTTTCCTGATCGGCCGCGACGGAAAAATCCATGACAAATATAACGGCGCAACCAACTTTGCAGTGTTGGAACAGGAAGTGGTGAGGTTGATGAAGCAGTGAGATCAGGAGATCGGAAAACCGGATTTCACCACGGAGGCACGGAGACGCGGAGAAAGGCAAAACCTTCAATCACAAAGGACACGAAGAACACAAAGGTTATGCTAAAGAAAACAACGCCGTGATCGGGAACAAATTCTCACCGCAGAAGAGGCGTGGAGAAAAACCCAATGATATCCGGTGATCGCACGTAATCTGGTGATCGCACGTGATTGGGAAAGCAGGTCTCACAGCAAGGCGCGGTGTACACAAGGATGGAAGCGCCAACGTATTTTGGTCTGCAAGTAAACGGGGCGCTCAGGGCGCCCCAAATTGAGTATGGAGAGACAAATAGCGAAAGGCGATTACTTAAGGCTTTCCATATCGATCACAAAACGGTACTTTACGTCACTGCGCAGCATGCGTTCATAAGCTTCATTGATTTTCTGGATTGGAATAATTTCCACGTCAGAGGTGATGCCGCGCTCGGCGCAGAAATCCAGCATTTCCTGCGTTTCAGGAATGCCGCCAATCAATGAGCCCGCGAGCTGCCGGCGGTTCATGATGAGGTTAAAGACCTCAACGGTGGGAGGTTGCGGCGGCGCGCCGACGAGGGTGAGAGTGCCATCGCGCTTGATGAGGTTGAGGTATGCGTTGAGGTCGTGCTGGGCTGAAACGGTGTCCAGGATAAAGTCAAAGCTTGCGGCATGGCGGTCCATTTCATTCTGATTTTTTGAGACCACTACTTCATGTGCGCCCAGGCGCTGTGCATCCTCTTTTTTGTTGGGAGAGGTGGTAAAGAGCACAACGTGCGCGCCCATGGCGTTGGCGAGTTTTACACCCATGTGGCCCAAGCCGCCCAGGCCAACGATGCCAACCTTTTGCCCTTTGCCGACCTTCCAGTGCCGCAAGGGAGAATACGTGGTAATGCCGGCGCAGAGTAGAGGAGCAACACCGGCAAGATTTTTCTTGTCGGGAACATGCAGGACAAAGTGCTGGTCCACGACAATGCTCTTGGAGTATCCGCCAAAGGTCATGCCGCCCAGGTGCTTGTCTGGGGAGTTATATGTGCCGGTGAAACCGCCCGTACAGTATTGCTCCAGCCCAGCCTGGCAGTTTGGGCAGGTGCGATCAGAATCAACCATGCAGCCCACGGCGGCAAGGTCGCCGACTTTGAAACGCCGGACTTCATCGCCCACGGCAGTGACGCGGCCAACAATTTCATGTCCGGGAACGGCGGGGTAAGTAGTGTTCTGCCATTCATTGCGCACGGTGTGCAGATCAGAGTGGCACACGCCGCAGAAAAGAATTTCCAGCTGCACGTCTTGCGGGAGCGGTTCACGACGCGCGAAAGAAAAAGGGGCGAGTGCAGAGCTGGCGGATTGCGCTCCGTATCCAACGGTTTTGGTTTTTGCTGGGGTGGCCTGAATAGATGTTGTCGCCATGGGGGAAATCTCCTTCAATTCTTCAATTAATGATGGCTTAAATTTTGCTAAAGCAGCTCTGTGATACCGACTAAATCTGAGATCCAAGTACATAACTGAATGCTGCAGCATGAACCTAAGACATTATGAGTAAATTCTGAATTGCCGCAGCCCGTTGCTTTGAAGTTTTGATGTCATAAATGCGGGTGGGATTCAACTCATGTTGAAATTAACCAGCTTTCAATAATTCGCCTTGTGAGACGTGGTGTGCCCCACCTTTGAGTAGTGCGATCTGCCCAGTTTGAAATACGAGAATTTGCCATTGATGGCGCACATTGCCCAATGAACGTGGTGTGATTTGCTGTTTTTGCATATGCGGCTTTGCCAAGTTTTGAATAATGCGATTTCCGAAATGTTTGATTGTTGAATGATCGATCTCTTTGAATTTTATGCTTTTGTTGTGTATCAGGAGCTGCCGGTTTGACACATTTCACAAACTCTTTAAAATAGATATGTATTTCCCGTCGCAGCGCCGGTTTTAGTCTGGCGCAGTCTTCATGCCGAAGT
>DASRCD010000613.1:0-4622 GCA_035653315.1 Candidatus Angelobacter sp. | reverse complement strand
CGCCGAAGCAACCAAGCCGATACGCATTCTTGGCTTCAGACCATCACCCAAGATGCTGGAGTAATGAATGGATTCCGGCGGCGTTGTGCGTCGCCGGAAAACTCCAAAAGCGCCAATCAGCAAGGAGCTGGCTTATGGCGGAAAAAGCGGTCCTGTATCAAATCAACCTGAATGAGCCCGTAGCGCCATTCTGCCCCAGCGCTCAGCCACACATGCGCGAACCGCGTGTTCTGGGCGTGGTGCAGGGCGGTGAAACGGCTTATCTTACCGAGCACGTTCCACTCACAGAAGAAATATTGGCCCTCACGGAACCAGTGGGCCACTCACGCGTACTGCGAATTGCCGCACGATGCGAAGAGAGCGCCTGCACCCACTTTGACGGAGTGAATTGCCGCCTGGCTGCGCGAATTGTGCAGCTCCTGCCGCAGGTAAGTGACACGCTTCCGGCCTGCCTCATTCGTGCGGATTGCCGTTGGTACAGGCAGGAAGGAAAAGCTGCGTGCCAGCGATGTCCGCAGATTGTGACCGAGTTCTCTGATGACAACGCCGCATTTCGCAAGGCAGCGATTGGTGAATAAATTCAGGATCAGATGATAGCATCCAGCCCCGAGGCTAATTGATTGAGTGCCGCAGAATTCAACTGCGCCGGGCCATCATCTTTATAGATGCCTATTTGCTGCAACCATGCCAGGAATTCGGGCGCGGGCTTAAGATTAAATAATTGGCGCATGGCCAATGCATCATGAAAGCTGGTGGATTGGTAGTTGAGCATTACGTCGTCCGCGCAGGGCACGCCCATAAAATAATTGCAGCCAGCGGCGGTGAGCAGCATAAGCAGATTGTCGGCTGAGTTCTGGTCAGCCGCGGCGTGGTTGGTATAACAAACATCGCAGCCCATGGGCAGACCAAGCAACTTGCCCATGAAATGGTCTTCCAGGCCGGCGCGGATAATCTGCCGCTCATCATAAAGATATTCCGGCCCGATAAAGCCAACCACCGTGTTTACAAGAAAAGGTTCAAAGACGCGCGCCACACCGTACGCACGGGCTTCCAACGTGAGCTGGTCAATACCATGATGTGCCTCAGCGGAAAGCGCGCTACCCTGGCCGGTTTCAAAATACATTACGTTAGGAACATTCACCGCAGAGTCGCAGAGACGCGGAGTGCTCCCGGAAAGATTTTCAATTTGAAATTGGAAATTTGAAATTGGAAATCTCTGTCTGTGTTGTTCCAGCACTCGCTCGCGTCCTTCACGAAGCAATTCCAGCGTAACGCCAAAACTTTCATTGGCTTTTTGCGTTCCCGCAACAGATTGAAACAGCAGGTCTACCGGAGCACCGCGATCCATGGCGGCAAGTTGCGTGGAAATATGCGCAAGGCAGCAGGCCTGCGTGGGGATCTTGTACGCATTAATGAGGCGATTCAGCGCGTGAAGAATGGCGCTGACGGTTTCCACGGAATCGGTTGCCGGGTTCACGCCGATTACGGCGTCGCCGCAGCCGTAAAGCAATCCATCAAAGGCGGCAAGCAGAATTCCCGCAACATCATCGGCCGGGTGATTGGGTTGCAGGCGAATACCAAGCACGCCGCGCTGGCCCATGGTATTGCGGCATTGAGTAACAACGCGCAGCTTGGCGGCGGCAAGAACCAGGTCTTTGTTGCTCATAAGCTTCGCAACAGCGGCGGCAATTTCCGGTGTAATGGCCCAGCGGAGGCGATGCAGTTCGTCACCTGTGGTTTCATCGCGCAAGATGAATTCGCGGAACTCTCCAACCGTGAGACTCCGGATGGCCGCGAACGCCTGCTCGTCATGGGTTTCAAGAATCAGCCGCGTAACATCGTCGAGTTCCGGTGCAATCAGCGGGTTGGCGACAACATGGCTGAGCGGCAGATCAGCAAGAGCAAGCTTGGCGGCGACACGCTCCTGCTCTGATTCCGCGGCAATGCCAGCCAGCTTGTCGCCGGACTTTTCCTCATTGGCTTTGGCAAAAAGTTTAGCCAGCGTTCCGAATTGAAAGTTCTTAAGCATTACTAAGATCAGTCATGTTACTACCTGTAGCTCACGTCAGTGCTGAAGGTTGCCTGTAGGCAAACAGAGCTGCTGTTTTTTACAGAGAGAAATCCACCAACTCCAACGGTTTATGCTCGCATCAAAATCCCAGACGACGCTACTCCGAAATCGCGTACCTCAAATCGCGATTGCAAGCTGCCGGAAGCGAGGAGACAAATTGCGAGTCTTCAGAAAGGTAATACTGGCGCGAGCCTGACAGCAGCACAGCCATGGATCTAAAAAACATTCGAGTGTTTGACCAATCTGATTGCACCCTGGTTCCCGGTGAACTCATTGAGCACTCCGGAATTTATGAAATCTGCCATTTTGACGAGGAGCGCTCCACCGTTATCCTAACGCGCAACACCATTTTTCCGTTTTGCCGCCAGTGCGGAGAGCGTGTACGTTACCGGCTGGTGCAGATTGTTCCACATATTTCAGAGGACCCGGACTTTATGGAAGAGGTGGAAATGCCGGACAACCCAATGTACAAAATGGCCATTCAAACCTATACGTTCCCCATGCAACTTGGCAAAGCGCATGGCTTCCGATTCCAGCAAGACCTTATTCAAACCTGGACAGAAAGTGTTGAAAGCAGGGATTTATAAAGTGTTGCATGCTGAACATCGCCTGCCACACAAAGTAAGCCTTAAAGCAAAGGGAAAATTCCCTTTGTGCAAGCAGTGTGGCGATAATGTCCGCTTCGAGCTTGTGACTGAAACGGAAAATGGCGCCAAGCTGGTTCCCTGACTTTCATTAACCGTTCAAAACCGCGTGCCGCGTGAAGAGCGTGGCACGCGCTACTTCTGTGCTGCCTTGCGCGCCTCCGCCGAATCATAGCTCTCGCCATAAATGGCCGGTACCTTTCCGCCCATGGGCCGCAAGTATGTGGAAAGCTGTCCGCGATGGTGCGCCGAATGCATCATCGTCATCTGGAAAAACATTACAGCAGGCATCGCGAACATGCCGCGGAAATCCAGGCTCTTGCTGAGCTGCTCACCGGATATTTGTTTCAGCCGCGGCAGCACCGCTCCGGTCATCTCGCTATACCAACGCGTAATGTCCGCCGAATTCTTCACGGTTTCCGGACGTGTAATAGGAGAGAAATCAAATCCGCCATCGGCAATGCCGTTCAGAAAACGCTTTTCTGAAGCGGCGATATGCCAAGCCAATTCCAAGGCTGTTTTTGAGACCGCGTCCGGGCGAAAGTCACCTTTATCAGCCGGAATGGCTTCAATCACGCGGCGCGTGGTTTCGGTTTCGCGCTCCAGTGAAGGAAAATATATTTCACGAAGCAGTAAAGCTTGTTCAGATGAGAGTGATTGATTCATAGCATTCAAGTATAGAGCAGCAACGCCGCCTTTTATGAATTTCCGCTTCATCTCAAGCGGATGAACCGTGCAGTTCATCCTTGAAACGGCAGCTGCACTCTTAATTGCAAATTCTTATGCCCGCGATTGCCGGTACTTCTCGCCTAAATCCCTCATAATGTTCTCTGCCAGCCGGATCGCCCCATCCATGGATGGCTCCTGACCCCAGCTTAAAACTTCCGGACTGCCCTGCTTCTGCACCACGTAATGAAATGCCTCACCTGGATTCACGCGGTCAGTAACGATATCAGCCAGGAAATCACCGGAGCGCAGCGTAAGCGTGGAGTGGTTGACGCTCACCATGGTTTCTTCAATGGCCATGCGATGTGATTCCAACACACGCTGTACGACCTCGCGCGGAAAACGGTGCGCGGGGTACTGGCACACGCCAATTGCCGGCTTGCCTGGATAGCTGCGTTCCACCATGGTTTCATAGCCAACAATCTGGTCGCACAGGGCAGCAGTATCGCCCTGGTTCCGGTCCATTGCCCAGGAAAGTTCGCCGGCGGTGCGGAAGCCGGTAAAGCCGCACGCTACCGCGTCCACAATGGATTGCTCCAGCATTTCCATCATCACCTGCGGCTCAAAGCGCCCATTGGTGAAATACACCTTGTCTTCCGTGTGCAGTTCCAGCGCGCCGCGCTCAACTTCCCGCGATGTATTTACGCCAAGTGCTTCCAGGCTGTTTAAAATTCGCGGTATCATCTGCTGTTTCTGCGCGCAAAAGCAGCGCTCACCATTCTGTAATCCGGCAGCAATATAGTGGGCCAGCGTCTGGGTGAGCGAATTTTCGTCGCGATAAAATATGCAGATATGGTCGCCGCGCTTAAACTTTATGAGTGAAGTAATCGGACGCATGTGACTGACCCTTTATATCCCGGAACCCTGAATCAGAGACCCCCGAATTTATCTTCCATTGCAATGGGAATTTTAACCCAACCCCAGCGCCAAAAGAGATATGGCACCTCTTGGTAAATACTTCCGTAACATTCGACCGGGCAGAAACTCTGGTTATGGCATCAAGTGCTTCTGATTATCCGATGACGTTACGATTCGGCGATGATCCGATCTGATGATCCGATCTGATGATCCGATCAAGGAGCCTAAGAGGACAGTTATTTTTACTGCGCCGTATAGCCGCCATCCACGGAAAGAGCAGTTCCGGTCGTCCATGCCGATTCGTCGCCGGCCAGGTACACCGC
>DASRCD010000612.1:0-3392 GCA_035653315.1 Candidatus Angelobacter sp. | reverse complement strand
CGCATTCCATGCTGCCCGCTGACGCTAAGCTGCAAGCACAGCAATATGAAAGCGTGCGGCTGGCAACCACCGACGATTACGACGGCTTCTTTGCTACGCCGGGATGGCGCGCGGATACAATCAGCCCGGAGCAGGCGTTGGAAGAAAGCTTTTTTCTGGGATTGCGCTTAAATTGCGGCGTGGACCTGGACAGTCTGCGCGAAGAGTTTGGCGAGCAGGTGCAGCAGTATGCCATGATCATCACTGGACTAGTCAAAGAAAGCCTGCTGCAAAAATCAGGTGAGAATGTTCGATTGACACCTCGCGGGCGATTGTTATCGAACGACGTGTTTGAGAGATTTATTGCTGAACGCGAGCCTGTCAGGTAAATCAGTTCTGAGCGAACTCCCTGAAAACTGCATTGGTGAGCAATGGCATGAATAGTCCCAGGCTGCTCTTCTCTAAAATTTTCTCCCTTTAATGAAACATCATCCCGAAGCCGAAGCGGATACATCGCATTGACGGGATGAATTTTATGCGCAGGCTGAGGGATCTGCTCTGCTGGTCATGAGGGCTGTAAATTCATACATTTCAAATTCCACTAACTCAGGTTGAACGGTTACCTCCATGGAAACTTAGGCGGGAGCAGATTCCTCGGCTTCACAAATACAGAACGAAAAGCACTGACTGCGATGCAGGTTCGCCCTCGGAATGGCAGTCGCAGGTGAAGCATCAATTTTCAGAACAAAAAACTTCGCACAACGCCTCGACATTGCAGCCCCTTCATCCTCTGCACTAAGATCATCTCTAGCCATGACTCCAAATCTCGCCCAATCCGAACCCTCCACTACCGCAACCAACCAGCCACGCGCCGCCATTGATCTGCGCAGTGACACGGTCACGCGTCCCACGCCGGAGATGCGCCGCGCCATGGCGGAAGCGGAAGTAGGTGACGATGTTTATGGTGAAGACCCGACCGTGAATCGGCTGGAAGAGCGCGCCGCGCAGATTTTTTGCCGCGAAGCCGCCATCTTTGTTCCCACGGGCACCATGGGCAACCAGATTGCCATCAAGATCCACACGCATCATGGGCAGGAAATTATCTGTGAAGAACGCGGGCACATCTTTAATTATGAGATGGCGACTCTCGCCTCTTTTTCCGGCTGCCTGGTGCGGCCGATTTATGGCGAAGACGGCGCGCTGAACTGGGCTGACATCAAGAAGCGCATTGCACCGGGAATCTATTACAAAGCCCAGACGGGCCTGATCTCACTGGAAAACACGCACAACATGGCGGGCGGCACGGTTTACAAACAGGAGGTGGCGGACGAGATTTGCGATGAAGCCCACAAGATCGGCCTGCCGGTGCATCTGGATGGAGCGCGCGTGTTCAATGCCGCAACCGCTTTGGGCAAGCTGGTGGTAGAGGTCACAAAGAAATTTGATTCCGTGATGTTCTGCCTGTCAAAAGGACTGGGTGCGCCAGTAGGCTCCATGCTGGTGGGCAGCAAAAGTTTTATTGAGAAAGCGCGAGCGTATCGTAAGGCGCTGGGCGGAGGCATGCGGCAGGCCGGCGTGCTGGCCGCAGCGGGACTCATTGCGCTGGAAAAGATGCCGTTGCGTTTGCAGCAAGACCATGACAATGCGCAAGTGCTGGCCCAGGGATTGTCGCAAATCAAGGGAATCAAGATTGATCCCAGAAAAGTGCACACTAACATTCTGGTCTTCAACATCGCCGGAACGGGCATGAACACTGCGGAGTTCACGCGCAAGCTGGCTGAGCGCAACGTGCTGGCCGCCGGCATTGATCCGGAAAACATGCGCTTTGTTACGCACATGGATGTGAGCCGCCAGGAATGTGAGCGCACACTGGAAGCAATAAGAAGCTTCTGTCACTAAGCAGAGCGATGCAGAGCGTCGGAAAATTTCTTAGTGAAAAACCGCGACTGTGGCCTTCTTCGGCTGATTGGCCAGATGCTGGACATAGCTTTTCAGCCGCGTCTCGGAATCCTGCTTGAATCCGTTAAACGCCACTCCCATGCCTACGCCTGAATGCGAGCTTACAATCCGGCCTGCCACCTGGATTTCTCTGTCTTCAATCTTGATAGCCAGCGCAACAACTTGCCCCACGGGCAGCGGTGAGAACGTGAACACGTAACAGCCGCCCAGGCAGATGTCGCCAACTGTGCCCCAATAGCTGGTATGGCCAATTTCAGGCACAATGCGTACTCCGGTGTCGCATACAAAGCGGGGGAACTTGCGGATTTGCTTATATTCACTTGCCATGGAACAACTCCTTGCCTGGCGCATATTGTTCCACTTTTAGGACAGGGTGGCGCATTACGTTGGACTGGGTAGGCAACGTACAAACAGGCTATGTACGGGCGGGGAAGAATTAGCTGATGGCAGCAGAATTGAGCGACATGAAGATGGCCGTTGCAGTAGTCAATCTGAACGAGAGACTTAAACTATTCAATTTGATTTAGCGCAACGCTTCTTCCACTTCGCTCAGCCAGTCTGGTTTCTTCAAAACCTCGCGAGGCTTCGGGCCATCGGCTGCTCCCACAATTCCATCTTGTTCCATCAAGTCAATGAGATGGGCAGCCCGGCCATAGCCAATGCGCAGGCGGCGTTGCAGCAGGGAAGTGGACGCTTTGCCGAATTCAATCACCAGGCGTACTGCATCGTTATAGAGCTCGTCTTGCTCAGAGTCGCCGCTTGCGCCCGCATCTTCGCCCGCAGTGCCAGCCGCGCCTTCACGCTCTTCTTTCGGGACTTCCAGGAATTTCTGTTCATACTGTGCCTGCGCCTGTGAGCGCCAGAATTCCACCACCGCGTTCGTTTCTTTCTCTGACGTGTACGGAGCATGCAGCCGCTGCACACGCGCGGAGCCGGAAGGCAGATACAGCATGTCACCCTTGCCGAGCAGGGATTCCGCTCCATTCGCGTCCAGAATCGTGCGCGAATCAATTTTCGTGGCCACGCGGAAAGAAATGCGCGAGGGGAAATTTGCCTTGATCAAACCAGTAATCACGTCCACTGAAGGTCGCTGCGTCGCCAGCACCAGATGGATGCCCACCGCGCGGGCCATCTGCGCTAGCCGCGTGATGGACTCTTCCACATTCGATTGGTCCAGCATCATCAGGTCAGCCAATTCGTCAATAATGATCACAATCTGCGGCAGCGGCTTCTCTTCACTTTCCTGATCAAACAGGCTTGGCGTGTCACTCTCAAAAAGTTTGTTATATTGATCAAGGTTTCTCACGCCCTTGGCCGCCAGCACCTTTAGGCGGCGCTCCATTTCGCGCACAGCATTGCGCAGTGCGTTGGCCGCAAGCTTGGGTTCCGTGATGATGGGAACATAAAGATGCGGCACGCCTTCATAAATGCCCAGCTCCAGCCGCTTGGGATCA
>DASRCD010000611.1:0-7355 GCA_035653315.1 Candidatus Angelobacter sp. | reverse complement strand
TTGTAGACTGCGCCGAACACGTGGATGATTTATTTCCCCGGCGCTATTGAGAAGTCCACATAAGACGAATGCTCATGGTCGTGATAGAGCTTGATGGTTGCCGATTGTGGGATTGTCTCGTCATAATTTTTGCCGCCCGTCTGGAGATTGCGCTCATATAAAGGGAAGTTGCTGCCGGCAATTTCAATTCTTATCTGATGTCCTGGCAGGAACTCATTGCCGGTGACTATGCCGCCCAATTCAACGCGATAAACCTGGCCCGGCATCATAAGCCTGGGCCTGGCTATGTCATCGCGGTATCTCAGGCGGAGCATCGTGTCATAAAGATTGAAAGCCTCGCCATTTGGGCTGACATCCACCAGTTTCAGGGCCAGATCGGCTTCCGGGGTGGAGGAGGAAACATAAAGCACGGCCCGGACTTCTCCCATCGTGGCGATTCCTTCTTTTAAAGGCGCGGTACTGTAAACCAGAACATCTTTTCGAAGTTCCAGGGCGGCCTGGTCCTTGGCCGGGTCGGCGTCACAGCAGCCGCCGCCATTCGATGGAACCGGATCGAGAGGGTTGGAAACGAAAGAGTCGGGTTTTTCATTGAGTGGAGAGCTATCAGACATTGAGCCTGTTCCCAGCCTTCCATTCGCAGCGCCGTCGCTGTGCAGAAACAAGCGCCGGAAGGAAGTTCCCTTGACAGGCCAGCCACCGTAATATTTCCAAACATTGGCTCCCATCAGATATGCCTGCACTTTAGGACGTTGCAGCACATCATTCCGCTCGCCCTTCAACCAGTAGTCAAACCACTGCAGGAATAGCTTGTAGTAGTCATAGCGCGCATCTCCCACTGAGCGCTTGCCCACCATGGTATTCTCTGTGGCCCAAAACATGGCGCAGTGAGCGGTAGGAGCCATGATGAGGTACTGGTTCGGCGTGTCACTCTGATATTCAAAAAATTTGAGCTGCTCATATGTGCCGATGTCATACCAGGTATCCACCACCAGTGCGGGCACGCGTGGCTTGTCACCGGGCCGCAGCAGATCACGTTTCAGCCATTCGGGATCACTCGGTGCAAGCTTGACCAGGCGGTCGAAGTCAGAGGCTGGGAAGCCGGCGCGGCGAAGAATGTCCTGGCTGGGCAGTTCTTTTGTGGACTGCGCTACTTTGTCGATGATTGCTTTCCAGCCGCCGCCCAGGGGTTTGGCCGGAGTGATGCTCGGAACCTGGAAAAGAGAGTAGAGATCGGCGAGCCTGAGCCGCTCGTCGTCTGATATTCCGGGCGGCATCAGCGGACGGCGATCGCTGCCGAAGAGCGCATACCACCACGCCCATGGTCCAACCTGGGGCACACCTCCTCTATAAAAGACGCCTTGCGACGAAACTCCCGGCAGCGTCCCCACCGCCGTGCCGGAGCACATCGTGATCATGGCTTTGTGGGAGGGATGGTTGAGCGATGCGAGCAGGATTTGATTGTCGCCACTGGAAGAGCAGCCTATGGTTCCAACGTTACCGTTGGACCAAGGCTGGGCGACGATCCAGCTTACCGTGTCATATCCGTCGTTTTTTGCGCCCGCCAGAATGTAATACTGCCCTTCTGACCATCCCGTGCCGCGCTCGTTTTGAATCACAACAATGTAACCGTGCTGCAGTAAAAATGAGAAAAGATCCTTTAACGAAACCAGTTCTTCATCTTTCAGGTAGGGCGTGCGCACCAGGACTACGGGCATTCGTTCCGTTAATTTTTCCGGGCGCAGCACTGCCGTTGAGAGACGTACACCATCACGCATGGGCACCATGATCTCGCGGTCAGCAGTGAATCCGTTGTGAACGCCGATTTTTTCAAGTATGTCCGGCTTCTGTGACCAGGCATTTGCGGACGCCAGGTACAGATAGATGACGATTGTCGCGATCACTCGGGCTTTGGCAGGATTGGTGCTGATCATTTGGCCTCACATGGTGACTTTCCTGCTGCGCAGTCTTTATTGGTTGGTGCGAGCGAGTTTAACCCCGGCAGAGCTGGTTAGCAAAGCGTGCTGTAACACACGAACTGTGCAGCAGATGAGGTTGCCTGGGATTTGAAGTTATCGAGGCGCAACGAACAGGAATGGCCACCAAAGCGCGCACGGCAAACCGCATTTTATTTCCATAGCCAGGGGCACGCAAACATCAGCGAGCCCAACCACGCGACGAGCCCGGCTGCAACAGGAGCCTACATGCATAAATGTAAAAGATAACTCTCCACGGTGTGGAGCAAAGCGCAGCGGAGCGACAACACTCAATGCGGCAAAGACTAGGGCGAGGCCGACCACGCGCCGAGCCCGCTGCAACAGGAGCAATAGATGAACCAAGGTAGACAGGAAAACTCTCAAGCGGTGTGGAGCGAGCTTTGCTCGCGACATAAGGAAACGAAAAGGCCGTCCGGCAACTGGACGGCCTTCTCTTTCAAGGGAGAATAGTTCCAACGGAGATCAAAAAAGACCATCAGAACTTTCTGGCGAAATCTTATTGGGCAATGAAAGGGAGTGTCAAGCGATTTTTGTAGAATAAATGCCTTTGTTTTCAATTACTTAATTAGTTTATCAACATGCCTTTGTAAATGACAAAAAGTGTCATTTTCGCGGTTCATTTCCCCGTAAACCAGTCTTTTTCAGGAACTTATGGCCTTACTTAAGATTGAGCTGGATAATGTCCACGTCCTCAGGCTTGTCGAAAACCCGGTTGGGGAAGACCTTTTTAGCCACCACGCGAATCCCCCCAAAAGCGAACCCAATCACGGCGGCAATCAGGGCCAAAATCCCGATCAGCACAAAAATTCCCACAATCAGATTCCCAATATTGTCCTTGGGATTCGGTTTTGTGGGCTGGTTCCACGTCACATCTGCGTCATAGTTCACTGAGGCGAGCAGAGAGTTTGCTTCATCGGCAGGGATGCTGCCATTGATCACGGCAACATAAGGGCCGCTCCGCTTAAAGTAAAACGGACCGCCCGGCAGTGAAGCAGCTTGCATCGCGGTCATCCGCTCCCGGGCAATTTGCGGTGTGGGATAGCTGATGAGCGTGAGCGCGGCCTCGCCATCGGAACTTTTATATTTCGCAAAAACCAGCTCCGGACTTTTGCTGAAGTCCACTAGTTGCGCCGGAATTGGAACGCCGAGGCGGGTTAGAGCTTCAGGGCCAAAAATATACCGGCGGGTATTCTGCAAAAGAGATTGCGACGGAAGATTGCCGGGGAGAATAGGCGGTTTCGCAATGTCACTCTTAGGACGTGGGAGCGCCTGGGCCAGACTGCGCAGGTCGGCTGCGGACATGGCGGTTACATTCTCCAGCGTCACATCCACCAGAAGATTCCCTTTGTAGAACAAAATGCGTGAATTGTTGGAAGCGCCCTTATCGCCGATGTTCTCCACCTGCATCTGCGGCTGCAGATAATACGTGAACGCGCCATAGGCGCCGCTGGCATCGTTAAACTGGGCTGCTTTCACCGTCATCTTGCGGCCATTGCGCGTGTAGGCAGCGGTTTCAGCACCGGCAAACCCATACTCCTTGAGCACCGGCGCGTCGGCCTGGTCAATTGCGGCAGGGTCAGAGCTGTTTTTTACGCTTTGTTGCTCAATCTGCCAGCCGTTGAAAGTCTGGGGCAACAGGTTCACAGAATTTTTTGCCTGGCCAAGGGCCATCGCGGCAAAGAAAAGCACAGGGAGAAAAACGCGTTTCATCATCGAGCTAAGCAGGGCGGAAAACATCACCATCATTAGACACCAGATAGGGCTGTATAGATTCTAAACGCTTTACTGAATGATCTGAAAGAATACTGGAATGGCGAGCCTATTTACCCATGCTTTTGTCGGGATTGCGCTGGGACAGGCAAACCCTCGTGATTTGCAGAAAGACTGGCGCTTCTGGCTGGCCGTGATTGCATGTTCTATTCTGCCGGATGTTGATTCCATCGGCTTTTACATGGGCGTGCCTTATGGCGCCCTATGGGGCCATCGTGGATTAACACATTCCCTATTGTTCGCACTCGTACTCGGCTTTCTTGCCGCACTGTGGTTGGATAGCAGCTTTCATAGGGAATGGAAGCTCGCCGTTCTGTTGTTTTTTGTAGCGGCTTCGCATGGCGTGCTGGATGCCATGACAAGTGGTGGTTTGGGTGTTGCTTTCTTCTCGCCATTCAATATAAGGCGATATTTTTTCCCATGGCGGCCGATTCTTGTATCGCCCATTGGGACACACGGCTTTTTCACCACGCGAGGGCTGCGCATCTTATGGAGTGAGTTTGTGTGGGTTTGGTGCCCAACGCTCATTCTTTTGGCTTTCCTTCATATTGCCCGAAGCTTTAAAAGCCATGCAAACACTTTGGAAAGGAATGCACCAAAGGATTAGAGGAAACAAAGGGGCGGATATGCGTTGAAACATCAGCCTTTGGGCGTTCATTAGCTTGACCGTAGCTTACTCGTTCATCCTTCTCAATAGCGCGACCCATATCCTAATCACCTGACAGGCAGAGTTAATACAGCGGCAGTATCGGCCTCCCATGCGAGCAGGACCAACTAACCCTTGCGTAACAGTCAGGATTCCGCTCACTTTTGTTAAACTAGAGGGAATGGCACTCATACAACGTAGGAAAAGTGTAACCACCAGGATCGGGAATGTCCGGGTAGGCAGTGATGCGCCCGTGGTGGTCCAATCCATGACCAACACAGACACGGCGGACGTGGCTGGGACCATCCAGCAAGTGGCGCAGTTGGCCCGTGCAGGCTCAGAACTGGTGCGCGTGACCGTGAATAATGACGCTGCCGCACAAGCCGTTCCCGCAATCGTGGAAGGCTTGGCCAGGCAGAACATTCATGTGCCCATCATCGGCGACTTTCATTACAACGGCCATCTACTGCTGACAAAATATCCCGCCTGCGCGCAGGCCTTGGCCAAGTACCGCATCAATCCCGGAAACGTGAGCGTTGGGCGCAAGAATGATGACAACTTCCGCGCCATGATTGAAGTAGCCATTAAGAATGACAAGCCAGTACGAATCGGCGTGAACTGGGGATCGCTGGACCAGCAGCTGCTTACGCGCATGATGGATGAGAATTCCCGCAGCGCCGCTCCCAAAGATGCGCGCGATGTGACCATGGACGCCATGGTTGAAAGCGCATTGCGCTCGGCGCAGCTGGCGGAAGAATTTGGCCTGCCGCATAACTACATTATCCTCAGCGCCAAGGTCAGCGGCGTGCAGGACCTGATTGATGTTTACCGCATGCTGGCCGCCAAGTGCGATTATCCGCTGCATCTTGGGCTCACGGAAGCCGGCATGGGCGCAAAAGGCATTGTCGGCAGCACCGCGGGTTTGTCCGTCCTGTTGCAGGAAGGCATTGGCGATACTATCCGCGTGTCACTCACGCCCGCGCCCAATGGCAATCGCGCAGAAGAAGTTTTTGTCGGCCAGCAGATCCTGCAATCGCTGGGCATTCGTAGCTTCACCCCGCAAGTCACCGCTTGCCCCGGCTGCGGCCGCACCACCAGCACCTTTTTCCAGGAGATGGCGGAACAGATTCAGACGTATCTCCGCACCAACATGCCGGTGTGGAAAGACAAGTATCACGGTGTGGAAGAACTCAAAGTTGCCGTGATGGGTTGCGTAGTCAATGGGCCGGGTGAATCCAAGCATGCCAATCTTGGCATCTCCCTGCCGGGAACGTTTGAAGAACCCAAAGCGCCGGTGTTTGTTGACGGCCGGCTGATGACTACTTTGAAAGGCGACAAAATCGTCGCCGAATTCATTGAGATTCTGAATGAATACGTGGATACCCGTTACAGTTCAGAATCGGCCAAAGCCGCGGAAGGCGTTGCAGCCCAGGTTTAATTTCGCAGCGTACTTCAACGTAAAAGCATGGCGGAATGCAGGCGGAGCTGAATGCGCAAACTCCGCTCGATTACAGTGACATCAGACGATAGCCAATCGCGAACCACGTGCCAAATCCCACCACTACCATCCCGATCCGCACCATTGTGTTGTCCACCACGTTGTTCCACTTTGCACTCATGACTTTCCTCCAGTAATTCTGATTTCTGCTGCTTTTGACTGTCTTTGCAGCTTCTGGTTAGTAATACGTTGCCCGGAAAAATAGGTTCCAAATGCATAACAGTTTTTTACAAATTTATTTGCGCATATCCTGGTAACTTGTTTCCATTTTTAACGTCTTATAAGTATTCATTCTTTTCTCTCTCACCCTGATGGGAAGTGAGTGGAATGCAGGTCACAGGCGGAGCAGGCTTCCAACAAGCGTCGGGCAATGTTTGTTCCCTGTTGTTCTTTTTGCTTCCCTCAGGGTGAATAAATCTTCTTCAGCACTGGCCAGCAGTTTCCCTTTTCCTCTTCATCTCATCCAAGTTTCAGCAAGCCCGGAATTTCTGCACGCCTGAAACAGTCGTTTGTGGTGGGGAACATGCGTCTTTATAACTTCAAAAAAGAAACAGGACATCAAGCAGAGGTTGCGAAGAAAGTAGCTTCTCCGTGGAAACTTGGCGGACTTACAGCCTGGCGATTAGGAAAGCGCGTTTATAACGAGATCGATGAGGATGAGGTTTTGACCCGCTCTGCCGGCCTTGCCTATTACTTTGTTTCAGCATTGTTCCCGATGATCTTTTTCCTTATGGCAGTGCTGGGGCTTTTTGCCCAAAGCCATGATCTGCAGGCCAGCCTGTTGAATTACACGGCGCAATTCATGCCCGGAGACGCTTACAGGCTTGTCCAGAAGACCTTGCAGGAGATCGCCAATAGCAGTTCCGGATTAAAGCTCGTATTCGGCTTGGCATTAGCTTTATGGACGGCCTCCGGAGGCGTGACCTCCGTGATGGACGCACTGAACCGGTGCTATCACGTAAAAGATTCCCGGCCCTGGTGGAAGCAGCGGCTGATCTCCATAGGCATGACGATTGCCATTTCTGCCCTCACAATTCTGGCTTTGACCATCGTTCTTTATGGCGGCGATATCGCAGATTTCGTGGGCTCCAAAGTTGGACTGAGCTCAATTACCGTTCTGGCCTGGAGAATTATTCAATGGCCGGTAGCATTTTTCTTTGTCGTTATGTCGTTCGCTATTCTTTATTTCTGGGGGCCGGACACACACCAGAAATGGCAATGGATTACGCCGGGTTCGCTGGTGGGCGTGCTGCTCTGGATTGGCGCATCGCTGCTGTTCCGCGTGTATCTGCACTTCTTTAACAGTTACAGCAAAACGTATGGCTCATTGGGCGCGGTGATTGTCCTGCTGCTATGGCTTTATATTTCAGGTCTGGCGTTGCTGGTAGGCGGAGAGATCAATTCAGAAATAGAAAATGCCGCCGCAGAAAAAGGCCATCCTGAAGCG
>DASRCD010000610.1:0-7603 GCA_035653315.1 Candidatus Angelobacter sp. | reverse complement strand
CATCCGCATCCAGTAGCTCACGAACCAACTCGCGATGAATGCCCGCGAATTTTTGCAGATGCGCGTCACTTGCAGCGGAATCTCCATTGCGGGCGGCATCAATGGTCTTAAAAATAAGGTCGGTGATTCCTGCCATGGCGGAAACCACCACCACCACGCGGTCCTGCCTGGCTGCACGCCCCACAATTGCACCACACTGGCGAAAGCGCGCGGCGCTGCCCACTGAGGTACCTCCAAATTTCATCACGATCAAACGGTTTCTACTCATCTGATTTCTCCAGCTTCTAAAAACGACCCTGATTGCTCAGGGCAGGTTCACGCGTTACGCCCGCGCCATTGTTGTCAGCGGAAGTAAAAAGGACCTCCGTCTGGACGCTCTCGTCTGAAAAAATTTTCTGTAAATCATCAGCTATGGATTTTTCATTCTTTGCGGTGAAGGCAATTACTGATGAACCTGATCCGCTGATAGCAACACCCAGCAGACCTTCGCGCCGCAATTGCAGGCAACGCTCCATGCCAGGCACCAGTTTTTGCCGGTAAGGCTGGTGGAGTTTGTCTTCAAACAGTGCGGGAAAGAGATCAAAACGTCCGGCAAAGCAGGTGGCGGCCAGGATGGCCGTGCGCTGAAGGGTGTGCAGCACATCAGCACGGTCATACGTCTTGGGCAATACCTGCCGCGCTTCATGCGTTGGGACGGAAATAGATGGCGTTACAATCACAAGCCGCAAATGTTCAGGAAAGTTGGTTCTCAGGGTGGTTACCTGATCAACATTGTTGCAAAGCGCCAGCACCAGTCCGCCGTAATAAGCTGCTGCCGCATTATCAATGTGGCCTTCAATTTCTTCTGCCCAGCGCAGGATCTGTTCCGGCGCTACTTCATGATCAGCGTGGCGCGCGCCCAGCAGCAGTCCGGCAATCACGGCGGCAGCGCTGCTACCCAAACCAACGCTGATAGGGATCTCACTTTCCACCAGGACATGCCCCGCAGGCTCAGGAGCATTCAGCCGTTCAGCAGCAAAACGCAACGAATGTAAAACCAGGTTTGAATCTTCCAGCGGAAAGCGCTCGGGCGTTTTGCCCCTGTATTGCAGGTCCAATTTTCCCGTGGATGAAGGTATAAAACGCGCTTTGAGATAAAGCTTAAGGGCCAACCCTCCGCAATCAAAAGCGCAGCCCAGGTTGGCTGAAGTGGCAGGCACAATCACGCGCCAGCCATACTCCGAATTGTTTAAGCTCAAATTGTTCATTTTCCAGACCAAACAAAAACCCACTCGTTTTTGGCGAGTGGGTCAGGAACTTATGATTGCTGTTTTGTTACGCTGCCGGCTCGCCAAGTTGTCGCTTGCATGTAGCTGTGCATGTGCTTGTTGTTGTCAAGCGCATGGTCATGGCGACGATGTTCTGGCTAACCTGCATGAATCAGGACTATAGCCCGGATATTTTCCGGAGTCAAGAAATAGCTGAGCAGTTCACCGGCAAACAAGAACGATGGTAATCCCATTTAGGGATTTAATTGCACTACGCCAAAGACTGTTCCCGGAAAAGTGGGGGCAATGGCCGTGGTGCTCACCGCATTGGTTGTCGTGTCAAAGATATCCACTACCCCGCCCTGCACTACATAAATCGCATTCCGTCCTGGAACCGGAGCAAGGGCCGTAACATCGCCATTGATCCGTAAAGCCGGAACCAGAACTGGCGTCACGGTGGATGTGGAAGTATTGAAGATGGTGAGACATCCCTGGCGCTGGTTCTGGGCATTTACCGTTCCCAGGGTGCATCCTGTGGCGCCGATATAAAGCTGACCGTTAGGCGTAAGCACCATCAGGCTGTGATGACCGTCAGCAATATGAATGGGTGTTCCTACTGCATTGGTGGAAAGCGTAGCCACTTGCAGCGTTCCAGCGTTTAATCCCGTCGCCGGGGAACCGGCTACAAAAAGCGTTGTGCCGCTCAGCAAACCAACAGTCGCGGCGGAGAGTGCAAGCGGACTGCTGATGAACGGTCCACCGGGCGTGTTGAGCGCAACGCCAGTGAAATTCGCCTGCGTGCCGCCGCACTCCACGCCACAACTCAAGAGGATAAAGTTTTGATCATCTCCGTTAAACACGGCATTCGTAGGATGATCGAGTCCGGGATTGCCCACTCCCGTAAGACCACCCGGAACAATGATGGACAAAAAAATCGGCAGGGTGTCATTAAAAGCCAGCACCGTATTTCCCTGGGGACCAATCAAAAGCCGTTCTACTCCAGCAATTGTGAAAGTTGCCGTGATGGCGGAGGTTGCTGTGTTGACGCTTTGCACGGTGCCGTTGTTTTCCGCCACCCATGCTGTTGCTCCGTTCGGAGTTATGGCCACATCTACGGGATTGGCAGGCAGAGTGACCGTGAAGCGGATAGTCTCAGTAGCGTTGTCAAAAATTGAGATTGAACTAGCCAGCGTGCTCTGAATGACTGTGGTGCCACCAGCACTCACCATCTTGCCGGGTGAAGGCGCGGCAATTGTCTTGGTAATCAGGTCCGTTTTGGCATCGATTACGTTGACCGTTCCGGTCGTATTATCAGAGACCAGCAATCTTGCTGCTCCTGGCGTTGGAGTGGGGGAGCCGCCACCGCCGCCGACAATATTTCGTCCCGGAGAACATCCGATTAAAAGTATTCCTAAATTTACGCAAAGCACTCCAAGGCAGGCCTTTACCGCCATTTTGCTGCATATTTTCATGATTGCCATGTGCTTACCATAATCCCAAGGAGGTACATGGGCAAGATAAACCGGTGCTCCTGCTTTCTTCTGATCACGACAATGTAAACATTTTCGGTGCGGGAATTCTATGCAAGCATTCCAAGGCAAACAAAAATTACTATTCTCACTATTCAAATTATCTATAGGCGGCAAAGCATGATTGCTTGACAGTCTTAAGACAGGCGTTTACCTTACTGGATATGCAAATCCTGCGCCAGGCCATGTGTAAGTATCTGTGTTGTTGCAAGGACTCCGTGTCTCTGGCCAGAGGAACTGCTACCTGATTCGCATTTAAAGTTTAGGAACAGGGCCTATCGCCAGAGAAAAAGCGATAGGCCTTTTTGCTTTTTGGGGCTTCTCAGAACAAGAAAGATTTCGCGGACCTTTATGAGCACAGAAGCAGCAGTGAAGGAAACAAAAGCACAGAAGGCGGAACGCCTGAAACGGGAAAAGAACCCATGGGAGTGCTTTGAAGAAATTCGCCAGTTTGCCCGGACAGGCCTGACTACCGTTCCGGATGCATGGATCAAGACCTACTTTCGCTGGTGGGGCGTGTACACGCAAGGCGATGGCGGCGGCGTTACGGCCGGCAGCGGCGGCGAAGGACGCGCTACGCCCTACTTCATGCTTCGCATTCGTCTTTCCAATGGCTTTTTGACTGCGGCACAGGCGCGCACGATTGCCGATCTAACGGAGAAATATGCCGGCGGCATTGCGGACATTACAGTCCGGCAAAATATTCAACTTCACTGGATCACCATTAAAGACCTGCCTGATGTAATGGAAGCCCTGTTTGCCTCAGGCCTGACATCCATGGCGACTTGCGGCGACGTGACCAGAAATATCACCGGATGCCCGCTTGCGGGCTTGGACGCGCATGAACTCTGTGACGCTTCTCCATTGACTGAGGAAGTGACGCAGTTGCTGGTTAACAATCCTGACTTTTATAACCTGCCGCGCAAATACAAGATCAGCATCAGCGGCTGCCAGGATTGGTGCTCATATCCGGAGATCAACGACCTGGCTTTCACGCCGGCAATGCGCGAAGTCGATGGAAAAAAAGAAGTTGGATTTTCCATCCGCGTAGGCGGCGGGCTTTCCACTGAACCGCATCTGGCTGTGCGGTTGAACGCTTTTGTGCGCTGGGACCAGGTGATTCCGGTTACAAAAGCGGTAAGCGAGTTGTTCCGCGATGCTGAAAGCTTGCGCGAAAATCGTGAGCGCGCGCGATTGAAGTATCTCTTCCTTCAGCACGGCTGGACAGCAGAATCGTTTTTAGAAGGACTGGAGCAGAAGCTGGGATACAAGCTTGCGCCTGCTGCGTATGAACACGTTCCGGATGATATTTTCCGCGATCATGCCGGAGTGCATCCGCAAAAACAGCCTGGGCTGTTTTACGTTGGGGCATCCGTACTGCGCGGACGGCTCACGCCGGAACAGCTACGTGTTGCCGCTGCCCTGGCCGGGCGGTATGGCAACGGCGAGTTGCGCACCACCAACACGCAGAATCTGGTTATTGTGAACGTGCCAAAGGACAAGACAGCCGCCGTTGCGCTTGGTCTTGAAACCGCAGGACTGCACGTGCAAGCCTCAACTTTCTGGCGCGGCGCTGTGGCCTGCACCGGCAGCGAGTTCTGCAAGCTGGCTATCACGGAGACAAAAGCATTCACGCGCTGGCTGGTGGAGGAATTGGAAGAGCGGCTGCCTGGGTTCGATCAGCAGCTAAAGCTCAACGTTACCGGCTGCCCTAATAGCTGTGGGCAGCATCGGATTGCCGATATCGGGCTGGAAGGCAAGAAAGTAAAAGCCGATGGACGCATCCAGGACGCTTATTACTTCTGCCTTGGCGGCGCAGTAGGTGAACATGCGGGCTTTGGGCGTCCGGTAGGTTATCGATGCTCCGCCAGTGAAGTGCCGGATGCCATTGAGCGGCTGCTGCGCAGCTATCTGGATGAGCGGCATGCGGGAGAAAATTTGCGGCAATTTTTCGCTCGTCATTCAGAATCAGCATTGCGGACGTTTCTTGCTGGACAGGATTTGTCCCCGGTCCTGCGCGATCCATCACCGGGTAGAGTGCCGCACGGAATAGAAGGATAAAGGACCAGCAATGTCGTTATACCCAATCTTTCTCAAGCTGGACGGCCACAAGGTGCTGATTGTTGGCGGTGGCTTGATTGCCGAGCAGAAGATTGAAGCCGTGCTGCGCTCAGCCACGGATGTAACAGTGATTGCTCCCCAGATCACGGAACGGATCCGGGAATGGGCGAAGCAGGGACGGTTAAAGCACCTTGCATTGGAATACCAGGCCGGCATGGCCAATGGATATTTCCTGGTGATCGCTGCCACGGATTCTGAGCCCGTGAATCGAGTCGTGTATGAAGAAGCCAGGGCAGCGGGCGCGCTGGCCAATGCCGTGGATGATCCCGGCTACTGTGATTTTTATGCTCCGGCGGTAGTGAGCCGCGGCGATTTTCAAATCGCCATCTCCACCGGAGGCAACAGCCCTGCGCTGGCGCAAAGAGTGCGCAAGGGGCTGGAGCAGGAATTTGGCCCGGAATATGAATCCTGGGCAGGGTGGCTTGGCCGCATGCGTGACGCAATACGCAGCGTGCTGCCGCGCAATGAAAATCGCAAGGAATTGCTGCACTTGTTGCCATTGTGCAAGCCAGCAAAAGTTTTTAATCAATCCCCCAGGAGGTGAGCATGGACCACGTGAGAAAAACGGAGCTCGAAAGCAAATTGAGACAAGTCTTGAGAGAGCACCAGCATGAAGGGCTGAACATGATTGGCAGCGCTGACCAGTTGCTGCACCGGATTGTGGAAGCTGTGGAGGAATGGGTAATTGAAGAACAACCCTATACCCGCCAGAAAACCGCATAACATCGCATAAATATGTCTGGCAAAGTCTACATTGTGGGTGCGGGCCCGGGCGCGGCAGATTTATTAACGCTGCGGGCCGCATCTCTGCTGCAAAAAGCAGAGGTCGTGCTGCATGACGATCTTGTTTCCAGCGAGATACTTGCGCTCTGCCCCGCCTCGGCGGAAATCATCAGCGTAGGCAAGCGTTGCGGACAGCATAGCCGCAGCCAGGAGCAGATCAATGCGCTCATGGTATGGCATGCCGGACTCAACAAAAATGTGGTGCGCCTGAAATCAGGTGATCCGGCTGTCTTTGGCAGGTTAGGAGAAGAACTGGACGCCTTGCGCCGCGCCAATATTGCTTTTGAAATTGTGCCGGGCATTACCGCAGCCAGCGCCGCTGCCGCTTCCGTAGGAATTACGCTAACGGACCGCCACGCCGCTTCCGCGTTGATGATTGTGACCGCCCATAATATTCGCGGTGAAAAACTGCGTGCTGACGGCTTTGATCCGCAACGCACTTCCTTCGCCGTCTACATGCCAGGTCCGGACTATAACCGCACCGCACGTGAGCTCAGGGAATCCGGTGTTCCGGCCGAGATGCCGTGCGTGCTGGTTTCCCATGCCGGCAGAAGTTCTGAACAACGGTGTTTTACCACCCTGATGGAATTGCCGCGGCTCAAAGTGGCAGCACCGGCACTCCTGATTGTGGGAGAAGTAGCACGCCAGCATCTTCAAAATACTGGCATTGCTGACACTCTGGGAGATCTTCCAACATTACTAAAAGAAGAGCACAGCCCACGTATTGAGCACATTTAATCCGCTTAGTTGTTGCTTGCTCTGGGCTGCTGCTCTTATATCGCAAAAATTTTACTCATTACCGGCCAGCCGCTTCTTTCTCCAGCAAAGCTGCTTTTCGTTTCACGCCCCATCGATAACCTGCCAAGCTGCCACTTTTCTGCACCACGCGATGGCACGGCACCACTAATGCCACAGGATTGGAAGCACAGGCATTGGCCACGGCACGCACAGCTTTCGGCCTGCCCAGGGTATTTGCAATTTCCGTGTAACTTCTTGTCTGGCCGGCAGGGATGCGCTGCAATTCTTCCCAAACCATCTGCTGAAACGCCGTTCCACGTAGATCGAGCGGAATATTCAATGCAGCTGCCTGCCCGTGTAACAGCTGTTTTACCTGTGCGGCCACAGGCTCCAGCTTTTCAGGATCACGCACTATCTCTGCCGCGCCAAAATCTTCCTTAAGTTCACGGAGAAGCGCTGCATCGTTTTCACCAAAACGCACCGAGCAAATCCCTCGCTCCGTGGTGGCGATCAGAAGCTTGCCCAATTCCGTGGAAAGAATGGTGTATTGAATGGCAACTCCCTCGCCTTTGCGGCGAAAGGCTGAGGGCGTCATGCCTAACTGCGCGGGAATTTTTTCATAAGCCCGGCTGCTTGAACTGTATCCGGCTTCATAGATTGCATCTGTCACACGCTTTTCGCTCAGCAGGGCCTGCCGGAACTTCCCTGCCCTGCGCGCCTGTTGATATTGCCGTGGGCTGATTCCCAGCACTTTCTTGAATAACCGCTGAAAATGAAATGGGCTGATTGCTACATGCTTTGAAATCACCGTAAGGCTGAGGGTGGCATCCAGGTTTTCATCAATATAGCGGCACGCAGCTTCCACCTTCTGCACCTGTGCATTGCGCTCCTGTGGGACACAACGGCGGCATGGCCTGTACCCGGCTTCACGGGCCTGCGCTGGAGAATTAAAAAATTCCACATTCTCCCGCAGAGGCCTGCGACTGGGGCATGAAGGCCGGCAAAAGACGCCAGTGGACTTCACGGCATATACAAATTTGCCATCGGCCTTAATATCGCGCGCCAGCACCCATGCCCATTTCTGATTTGCATTACCTGCTGCCATTTGTAATTGCATTGTCTCCTCCACAAGAACACTTTAGGCCCTTGCGGAAAATCCAGCTATCCATACCTTGCTTTCAAACT
>DASRCD010000609.1:0-4110 GCA_035653315.1 Candidatus Angelobacter sp. | reverse complement strand
ATTCGCGGGAGCCTGCTGCTGATTGTTATCCGGTGAAGCATTATTCTGTGCGCTCTGTGTGGGAGCAGGTGCGGGCTGAGTCTGTCCGTTGTCAACTGGAGCAGCGGCATTCGGGTTCACCGGCTGCAGGTTGCCGGCCACGGTCACGTCAGAATTTGTCTGTCTCAGCCGGAGCGCATCTTCATTTGTCAGCAGCCGCGCGTTGTGCACGGATTTGTCTGTTTTAAAGCGCGCAGAAATCTCGCCAAGACTGGTGACGCTGGCATTGGATGGAGCGTTTAGATACTGCATAGGCCCCACTCCATTTTTTGCGTTCTGGTCAGGCGCGTTCGTTTGGGCGCTTTGCCCGGGATTAC
The DNA here is from genome assembly GCA_035653315.1 of Candidatus Angelobacter sp. Classification (GTDB taxonomy): domain Bacteria; phylum Acidobacteriota; class Terriglobia; order Terriglobales; family Acidobacteriaceae; genus Angelobacter. The sequence goes on along the minus strand of DASRCD010000609.1, from coordinate 3,754 downwards.
CTTCAGCAGGCGCTTCCGCTGGGACGGTTTCCATGGGGGCGGGATTTTCTGTAACCCCTGTTACCGGAGCCACAAAGCCCGGCGCTGTGGGAGAAGTCACAATCGTCTCTACTCCCGGCTGTCCGTAATAAACCACCGTACCGGTGGAAGGCGGAAGGACTTCAGGCGTGGGAGCGGCATTGCTGATGCCCGCGCGGCCTGCATCGCTGATACCGGCGGTTGGCGCAGGGGCGGCATAAGTGACTGAGGGAGTGGATGGCCCCTGGCCAACAAAAATGGTGGTGCCGCTTACCGCAGGCACGCCGCTCGGCGCATAGCCGCTACTGGTCTGTGCTGTTGAGAACTGGGTTACGGCCACGGAAAAGACAATCAAAAAGCCAAAAAACGTGAGCCTGCGAGACATTGAATCACCTCAGGACTTGCCTGCAAGGTTGGATTCCCAATGCATAAACAGAGGATGCCAGAAGCAGCTCCTCAAGTTTTTATGGCTAACTGCCCACGAACCGTGCATACAGGCTGCGTGCCACTGCCGTATCATTCGTCCCTTTGATGATGGCGCGCCCATCCGGAAACAGTGTGATTTCATAGGGATCGCGCCAGAACTTCAGAACAAAAGCGTTGTGCTTGACCGTGCCGTGGTGTCCCAGGCGGCTGGACATCTCAGCAAAATCCACCGGGCGGCTGCGCTCATGAATCTGCACTGAGTTCCTTCCGCAAAGCGTGATCTGCGGCCTGCGCTGGCCTGATAAGTGGATAAACTCACGCTTTTCGCATGTCTGGCATCCCGCCCTGGGACGTGCGGAGGCAATCTCAGCCTGCTCATTGCTCCATACATCATAAGAGAGGAGCGTTCGACGCAGCTTGTCTTTTGCTCCTACTAGGAATTTGATCGCCTCTGTCGCCTGAATGGAGCCGATCAGGTTTACCGCGCTATTCAGGATTCCCGCCGTATCGCAGGTTTCAACCGTCCCTTCAGGAGGCGCGGGAAACATACAAGCCAAACATGCTGTTTCACCCGGGATAACATTCATGGTCACCGCGTAAGAAGCCACAGCAGCCGCGTAAATCCAAGGCTTGGCAAATTTCACGGCAAAATCATTGATCAGGTATCGCGTTTCAAAATTATCGGTGGCATCCAGAATCAGGTCTGCATCGGTCAGCAACGCCTGCGTATTTTCCGGTGTCAGGTCGGCCACTTCTGCTTTCACCTGCACGTCAGAATTAAATGCGGCAATCTTGCGCGCCGCAGCCACGGCTTTCGGCACAGATTCCGCGGCATCCGCTTCATCAAACAATGTCTGGCGTTGCAGATTGCTCGGCTCAACATAATCACGGTCAATGATCGTCAACCGGCCCACGCCCGCCCTTGCCAGTAACCCACTCACGCATGCGCCCGTTGCTCCGCACCCCACAATTGCTATGTGTCCCTGGGCGATTTTGGCTTGCCCTTCCGAGCCGATGCCGGGAAAAAGCACCTGGCGTGAGTACCGGTCTTCAAACCTCATAAACCCTCAAATTCATAAAACTTCATAAATGTTCCAGTTTCATGCCACATTTATTATAGGTGTAATGGACGAAGGGATTTAGGCGATTCAGGGCGTGCAGCTTAAAATGCTCTTCAGCGTACACGTGCAACTAAGGGCTAAGCTGCTGCCATCGAAGTACACAAAGCGACTTCCAATCAAGGGGCGAATATTGCCACGCTTAGCACAAATGTGCCTGGCGAGTGTGCTGTGCCTTGGTGCCTGCGCGGCCCAGGAAACTGGCTCTGCGGCGCAAAGCCCCGCGCAGCCGTCCGCCTCTGCAACAACAACACAGCCGGCAAATACATCCGCATCTTCTTCCGTCCCAAACATTTCAGGTTTAAGCGCCTCTTTCAGCCTCAACAGTCTGCAGGGGCTCAAAGTGGCGCAGATACAGATCAACAGTCCGGGAATCGATAATGCGGAAGCCCTGCTGTCTCTCCTGCCGCAAAAGCTGAACGAGCCATTCGATAAATATAAGGTCCAGCAGTCCGTGCAGGCGCTTTACAGCACGGGACGCTTCGCGCAAATCCAGGTGGAAGCGCAGCGCAATCCTCAGGGCGAAGTAAGGTTGACTTTTGACGGCCGTGAAAATTATTTCTTCGGCTCAATTCTGGTGGAAGGTTTGTCCGGGCGTCCCACTGATAATCAACTCGTGAATGCCAGCAAGCTGAACCTGGGTGAGCAGTTTACTGAAGAAAAGATAACTGCCGGTATTGAAGGCATGCAGCGTACTTTGCAGGAGAACGGCTACTATCAGGCCAAAATCAAGCCATTTTATGAATGGGACGCGCGCAACCAAGAGGTAAAAGTGGTGTTTGTAGTGGATCATGGGAAGCCTGCGCGCATAGGCCTGATCAATGTTATGGGGACTCCGGGCTTCAGTGCGGAAGATGTGCGGAACATCGGCAAACTGCGCTCCGGTGACAAGGTTTCTTCCGGGCAGCTTACCCGCGCTTTACAGCGACTGCGGAAAAAATATCAAAAGCAGGACCGCCTGGAAGCCCAGGTCACCATGACGCAGCGCGTCTACCATCCTGAGACCAATCTTCTGGATTACACCTTTGAGATCAATCGCGGGCCGGTTGTGGAAGTTAAAGTGGAAGGCGCCAAGCTGCGCCGGGGGCAGATCAAAAAATTTGTCCCTGTCTTTGAAGAGAGCGCGATCGACGACGATCTGCTGAATGAAGGAGCGCGCAACATTCGCGACTATTTCCAGAGCAAGGGCTATTTTGACGTGGAAGTTACCTACACGCAGAAACAGGATCCTCAAACCGAGCGCCGCGACGTGGTGTACCACATTGATCGAAATCAGCGGCACAAGCTGATGGAGTTGGTACTGCAAGGGAACCATTATTTTCGCCGTGAAGACCTGCGCGAGCAAATGCTGATGCAGCCCGCCGGAGGGTTATTGCTGCACGGTTTGTTCAGCCAGTCCATTTTGCAGCATGACACGCAGGCAATAGAAAGGCTCTATCGCGCCAATGGTTTCCTTCAGGTGAAAGTCACCTCGCGTGTGGATGATAACTACGGCAAAGAGGGGCATCTCCGCGTGGCTTTTGACATCAATGAAGGTCCACAGACCACCGTGGGCAAACTTACTATTGAAGGAAACCAGGCGCTGCCGGACGCCCAGATTCGCGGCATGATTTCCGCCGCTGAAGGCCAGCCGTATTCTGACACCATGGTGCTTACCGACCAGGGCGAAGTTACCGATACGTATTTCAACCTCGGCTTTCCGGAAGTCAAGTTTGAATACACCACGCAGCCGGAAGCTGCCGACCCGAATAAGATTGACGTGTCTTACAAAATCACGGAAGGGCCGCAGGTTTTTGTGGACAAGGTGCTCATTGCCGGCATCAATTACACGCGGCCGTTCATTGTGGAGCGTGAAATCAGGATCGGCGGTGGCGACCGCCTGAGCCAGAGCAAGATGCTGGATTCCCAACGCCGCCTTTATGACATGGGCATCTTCAATGAAGTGAATGTGGCCGTGCAGAACCCTGAAGGCGATGCCGCTTACAAGAACCTCAATTTCCAGCTTACTGAAGCGCGTCGTTACACTTTTAATTATGGCCTAGGATTTGAAATTCAAACCGGCCAACCGAATAGTTCGTCAAACCCGCAAGGCGAAACAGGTGCCAGCGCGCGCGTCTCGTTTGATGTTACTCGCCTGAATTTTCGCGGACGCGACCACACCATCACGCTCAAGACCCGCTACGGCAATCTGG
>DASRCD010000608.1:0-2353 GCA_035653315.1 Candidatus Angelobacter sp. | reverse complement strand
AATGCCGAGCAGTGCGCAATATCGAATCGGCTCGCAGGCCACGCTTGAGCTGGTGACAGGAAACATTGTTGATGAAACTACTGATGCCATTGTGAATGCCGCAAACTCTTCCCTGCTGGGTGGAGGCGGCGTTGACGGCGCAATTCATAAAGCTGCTGGCCCTGCCTTGCTGGCTGAATGCAAAAAAATCCGCGAACAGCGCGGCCCGCTACCGGCCGGGCAAGCTGTAACCACCTCCGGCGCCAATCTCAAAGCCAAATATGTGATTCACACCGTGGGCCCGGTGTGGCAGGGCGGCAAGGTAAATGAACCACAGGTTCTGGAAAGCTGCTATTGCCATTGCATGGAGGAAGCCAATCGGAAGCTGTGCAAGAGCGTAAGCTTCCCTTCCGTTTCCACCGGCGCTTTTGGATATCCCGTGGGCCCGGCAGCGCAGATTGCCCTCCGCACCATTGCTGATCTGCTGCACCATCCGGAGACAGTGCGGCATGTGCGCTTTGTGCTCTTTGACGAGAAGACTTATCAAGCCTATGCCGCCGCCGCGGAAAAGCTGGGCCGGGACTTTCCCCATTATGAAATCAAGGCAGAAGCCGAAAACGCATGAGAAAAAAAGTAATCGCCGCCAACTGGAAGATGTATAAGACGCCGCACCAGGCGAAGGCCTTTGTTTCAGGATTTCTGCCGCACGTGTGGGAACACACGCGCGATGAGATCGTCATCTGCCCGCCGTATGTCTGCATTCATGCCGTGGTGGAAGCCGCGCGTGACAGCAAAATCGACGTTGGCGGCCAGGACATGTTCTGGGAAAAAGAAGGCGCATATACCGGCGCTGTTTCTGGTTCCATGCTGCGCGCCCTGGGCTGTTCGCATGTGATAATCGGCCACTCTGAGCGGCGGCAATATTTCGGTGAGACCGATGACACGGTGAACCGCAAGCTCCGCTCCGCGCTGGCTGAAGGGCTGAAGCCGATTGTCTGCGTAGGTGAAGTACTGGAAGAACGCGAAGCCGGTATTACTGACGATGTGCTGCGCCGGCAATGCAGCATCGCTTTTCGCGATATTTCCAGTGGTGAAGCTATTCCCCTGATTGTGGCTTATGAACCGGTCTGGGCCATTGGCACGGGCAAAACAGCAACGCCTGAGCTGGCGGCCGAGGCGCATCGCACAATACGCTCAGAAATTGCCCAGGCTTTTGGCGAGGGCGTCGCCACTCAGACCCGAATTCTCTATGGCGGCAGCGTAAAACCGGAAAATGCCCACGCGCTGATGTCGCAGGCGGAGATTGATGGCGCTCTGGTAGGCGGAGCAAGCCTGGATCCAAAATCGTTTGCGGCAATCGTACAGTGGTAAGACTGTCTCCCACCTGCTGAAACGAACCTACAAGTGGGAGACAGGCTCTACTGTGATCTGAGAGAAATACACCGATAATCCACAGCAACAATCAAGCAGTCTTCTTTTTCGGCTTTGGTTCAGGGCCCCTGAGATATTTTTCCCATTTCTCTCGGACGCGGCCAAAACGGCCCCAATCATCTTCCTCCACACCCTGTAAATGCGTGAGCACCTCAGAATGCAGTTCCCCTTGCAGCTCCTGCGCAAAAGACTGGAAGAGTTTTGAATATTTTTGCGTGAGCATGCCGGACTGGCGCAAGGTGTCACAATGCTGCACAATCGCGGCAAAAGCCAGACTGAGCTGATGAAGGGTGTGATAAATTTCAGTCTTTTCGGTAACATCAGGAACAGCCATGTTGCCTCCGTAGTAGGTGATGTGGTCAGGGACGCGTTCGTGCTCAGTACACGGGCGCGTCCTGTTCTTTGTGTAATTGATTTTCGAAATGGGCGCAACGAAAAAATAGCGAAGAGAGAAAGAAACGAATAATGTTAAGCCTGCGCTTTAGATTGTGAAAAGCACAGTTTAAAAGATAAAGTGGCGGAGTCGAATTCTAAGGGCTGCTGAAGATTGTAATCCCTGAATGCTCCTGAGCGAGATCAAAAATGATAGGTGACTACGCTCCTGCCATCTGCTTTAAACGATCATTGGCAAAATATTGCGCCTGTCCTTCTTCAATAGCTTTCAAAATAAGACCAGCAACAAATTCAGGCGTGTCGCCCTGGGCATAATTGGAGGCCGGGCCGCCGCCGGCAGGTTTCCCCATCCTGTTCTTTCCGAAGTTGGTGGCGGTAATAAACGGATAAACTTCGCTCACCACGATCTTGTCATTTTCCAGTTCAGCCCGCGCCGCAAGGCTGAAACCAAGTAGCGCCCGCTTGGAAGAAGAGTAAACACTGTATTGAGGTATGGTCATGAACGCCGTTCCGGAATTCACATTCACAATGCTGCCGCCGCCCTGGGAGC
>DASRCD010000607.1:0-3042 GCA_035653315.1 Candidatus Angelobacter sp. | reverse complement strand
GGAAGACCTTTTCATAGGTCGTGGGATCATCCAGCGGGATCTTTTCAATATCCAGCGGCGTGCCGCGCTGCGCGATCAATTTGAGCGCATCATCCAGAATGGTAAGCGTGGTGAGCCCAAGAAAATCCATCTTGAGCAGGCCCATCTTCTCCACCGCCTTCATGTCATAGGCGGTCACGATTTCATCGTTTTTTGTTTTGTGCAGCGGAACAAGTTCCGTGAGCGGCTTGGGCGAGATCACCACGCCTGCCGCGTGTACGCCGGAGTTGCGTACCAGGCCTTCCAGCTTCAACGCCGTATCGATTAGCTCACGCACCTGAATTTCTTTTTCATACGCTTCCTGGAGCGGCGGCGAATCTTCCAGCGCTGCGTTCAGCGTGATGCCCAGCGTGGCTGGAATCATTTTTGCAATGCGATCGACATCGTTGTAAGGAATGTCCATGGCGCGGCCCACGTCTTTAATCGCCGCTTTGGCCGCCATGGTGCCAAAGGTAATGATCTGGGCCACATTTTCACGCCCGTATTTATGCGTGACGTATTGGATGACCTCGCCCCGGCGATTCATGCAGAAATCAATATCGATATCAGGCATGGAGACGCGCTCTGGATTCAGAAAGCGCTCAAACAGCAATTCATATTGGAGCGGATCAATGTCCGTGATGCCCATGGCATAAGCCACCAGCGCGCCAGCGGCTGATCCACGGCCCGGCCCCACCGGAATGGAATTTTCTTTGGCGTACCGGATGAAGTCCCAGACAATCAGGAAGTATCCGGAAAATTTCATCTGCTGAATGATGGCGATTTCGCGCGTCAGCCGCTGCTCATAATTGCTGCGCGATTTTTTCAGCCGTCCTTCATCTGCAAGACGGCTGAGGCTTTCCCATCTTTTGGCAAAGCCCTCCCGCGCCACATGCTCAAAGTAACTGTCCAGTGTGTACCCCTCAGGAAGAGGAAATTCCGGGAAGGGATCCTTCACCTTGTTGAGCTTGAAGTTGCAGCGCTCCGCAATGGCCAGCGTGCGTTTGACTACGTCTTCACGCCCGGAAAACAACCGAGTCATTTCCTCGGCGGTCTTTACATAAAACTGGTTACCATGAAATTTCAGCCGGTTCGTATCGTTAACAGATTTTCCCGTCTGCACGCAGACCAGAACGTCCTGCGCATGCGCGTCATCTTCGCAAAGATAGTGGCTGTCATTGGTCGCCACCATGGGAATGCCTAGCTCTTTTTCAATACGGAACAAATCGGCGTGAATGCGATGCTCTTCCGGAAGCCCCTGGTCCTGGATTTCCATGAAGAAATTATCTTTGCCAAAGATCTCGCGGAAAGATGCGGCGGCATCGCGGGCAGCGTCATATTTGTTGGCCAGCAGGTTTTCGCAAACTTCACCCGCCAAACACCCGCTTAACCCGATCAGTCCTTTGCTGTGCTCCGCCAGAAATTTTTTGCTTACGCGCGGCTTGTAATACAAGCCATGCATGCTGGCCTCAGAAGTGATCTTGATCAGGTTGCGATAGCCTTCTTCATTCTCCGCCAGCACCAGCAGGTGATTGTAGGTATCGCCTTCCGGCGGCGCGCGATGATCATCTTTTTTGCAGATATAAAGTTCGCAACCGACGATCGGCTTGATGCCTGCCTTAGTCGCTTCATCCACGAACTCCACTGTGCCATAAATATTGCCGTGGTCCGTCATGGCAACGGCTTTTTGCCCAATCGCTGCCACGCGCTTTACAAGGTTTGGGACACCACAAGCGCCGTCAAGCAGGGAATAATCGGTATGTAAATGGAGATGAACGAATTCTGACATGCGGTCTCTTACTCTCAATTATAGCCAGTTCAAGAGCTGAAATCGCCTGTGTAAATGTGTGGAAAAGCAGGGATTTACCATGGCGATTGCCGCAGCAGTTATACTGCTCAAAACTGAGAGGAATTTACGTTGCGAAACAAGACCCTTTTATTCTGCGCACTCATCTGCTTTTCCATTGCTTCTCCGGCGCGTTCCCATAAGCGGCATGACGCGGACCAGATTCGCGGCTCCATGGAATTTCTTGCCAGTGACGCCATGCAGGGGCGCGGCAGCGGCACGCGCGATGAATTGCTTGCCGCCACATATCTTGCCGCGCAGTTGCGCCAGATTGGCATTGAGCCTGCGGGCGACAATGGCGGCTACATTCAGGATGTTTCCGGGGAATTCGAGTTCTATCGTGAAGGCAAAAAGCAATGGCATACGCGCAACGTCCTGGGCATTCTCCATGGCCGCGACGCAAAGCTGAAAGACCAGGTCATCCTGCTCACCGCGCATATGGACCACCTGGGCATTGGCAAAGCTGTGGATGGTGACGATATATATAACGGCGCAGACGACGATGCTTCCGGCTGCGTGGCCGTTTTGCAACTCGCTCGCGCGCTGGCGCATGGAAAAGCGCCGAAACGTACCGTACTGTTTGCTTTCTTCGGCAGCGAAGAAACCGGAGGCCAGGGCAATGGTTACTTTTTGGAGCATCCGCCCGTCCCGCTCAAAAGCATTGTTGCCAACCTGGAATTTGAAATGATTGGCCGCCCTGATGCTGAAGTAAAACCGGACGAACTATGGCTTACCGGTTTTGATCGCAGCAACCTTGGCCCGGAACTTGCCAAGCATGGCGCAAAGCTCGTTGCCGATCCACATCCGAAACAAAATTTCTTCCAGCGCTCCGATAATTACGCGCTGGCAAAGCAGGGAATCATCGCGCATACCGTTTCCAGCTTTGGGCTGCACAAGGATTACCATCGCCCCAGCGATGATGTGGCGCATCTGGATTTCAACCACATGGAGCAGGCAATCCATTCCATGCTCGGTCCGGTGGAATGGCTGGCCAACTCCAATTTCAAGCCGGAATGGCTGGAAGGCAAGAAGCCTTAGTTACCGCTCAGCTCTGACGTGTAGTGGAAAGCAGAAGCAGTGTTCAATGGTAGTTCTGCGGAAGTGTGCTTACCGGATTTCTCTATACCTGAAACATTCCACCAGATGGTCATTCACCATCCCCGTTGCCTGCATAAACG
>DASRCD010000606.1:0-6202 GCA_035653315.1 Candidatus Angelobacter sp. | reverse complement strand
GTCGCCGACCAGACCAAGGAAGTAAAGAACGCCGACAATCTGGATTTACTCTGCATTAATACAATCCGCACGCTCGCCATGGATGCCGTGCAGAAGGCCAACTCCGGACATCCGGGAACTCCCATGGCCCTGGCGCCTGTAGCTTATGTGCTCTGGCAGCGCTTTCTCCGCTTTGATCCTGAAGATCCAATCTGGCCCAACCGTGACCGCTTTGTACTCTCCAACGGACACGCTTCCATGCTGCTCTATTCCCTGCTGCATCTCACCGGTGTGAAGGCGGTTGATCCGAATTATGAAACGCTGGGCGAACTCTCCGTCAAGCTGGAAGATATCAAGCGCTTTCGCCAGTTGGACAGTAAGTGCCCCGGCCACCCTGAATATCGCCTGACCTCAGGAGTTGAAACCACCACCGGACCGCTGGGCCAGGGCGTTTCCACCAGTGTTGGCATGGCCATTGCAGGAAAGTGGCAGGCAGAATACTTCAATAAGCCCGGCTTTGAGCTTTTCAACTACAACGTTTATGCCATCTGCGGCGACGGTGACATGATGGAAGGCGTCTCCAGTGAAGCCGCTTCCCTGGCTGGGCATCTCAAGCTCAATAATCTTTGCTGGATCTACGACAACAATCACATCACCATTGAAGGTAAAACCGCTCTGGCTTTTACTGAGGATATTGCGGCCCGCTTCATGGGCTACGGCTGGAACGTTACGCGTGTGGGTGACGCCAATGATCTTGACCTGCTTTCACGTGCAATAGAAAGTTTCCAGACCACAACTGACCGTCCCACGTTCATCATTGTGGACAGCCACATTGCTTATGGCGCGCCTCACAAGCAGGACACCAAAGAAGCCCACGGCGAACCTTTGGGTGAAGATGAGATCCGCCTGGCCAAAAAATCTTATGGTTGGCCGGAAGATGCCAAGTTTTACGTACCGGATGGTGTCCGTGAACACTTTGCGGAAGGCATTGGGAAGCGTGGGCGCGAGCTGCGCACGCAGTGGGAATCGCTCTTTGATCGATTCAAGAAAGATTCTCCTGAACGCGCTGACCATCTTACGCGCATGCAGCGCCGTGAACTTCCTGACGGATGGGACAAAAACATCCCAACCTTCCCTGCTGATGAAAAGGGCATCGCCAGCCGCGATTCCTCGGCAAAAGTATTGAATGTGATTGCGCAAAATGTTCCCTGGCTGATTGGCGGCGCGGCTGATCTGGCTCCTTCCACCAAAACGCGCCTTACTTTTGACGGCGCTGGTGATTTTGAGCCTGATCATTATGGCGGGCGCAACTTTCATTTCGGCATCCGCGAACATGCCATGTGTTCCATTCTGAATGGCATGTCGCTGAGCAAGGTCCGTCCCTTTGGTTCAGGGTTCCTGATCTTCAGTGACTATTCGCGTCCGCCCATGCGGCTGGCCGCGATCATGGAAATTCCTGTCATTTATGTTTTCACACATGATTCCATTGGCGTGGGCGAAGATGGCCCTACGCATCAACCGGTGGAACAACTTGCTTCCATGCGCGCTTTGCCCGGCTTTGTTGCCATTCGCCCGGCAGACGCCAATGAAGTTGCCGAAGCATGGCGCGTGATCATGCAGCTCAAGCATGAGCCTGCCGCGCTTGTCCTGAGCCGCCAGCCGCTCCCAACCATTGACCGCAGCAAGTATGCTTCAGCCGCCGGTGTTGCCAAAGGCGCTTATGTGCTGGCGGATGCCCCTGATGGCAAACCTGAGCTGATTCTTCTGGCCACCGGCAGTGAAGTCTCGCTCTGCCTTTCCGTCTATGAAACTCTCACGGCAGAAGGCCGCAAGGTGCGCGTGGTGAGCATGCCTGCCTGGGAAATTTTTGAGAAGCAAAGCGGCGAATACCGTGAAAGCGTTTTGCCCGCAGGCGTTACCGCACGAATTTCCGTGGAGCAGGCATCCACATTTGGCTGGGCGCAATATGTGGGCCATGCCGGTATCAGCCTTGGTATGAAAACTTTTGGCGCTTCGGCCCCGCTCAAAGAATTGCAAAAGAAGTTCGGCTTCACTCCTGAGGCAGTGCTGGCCGCTGCCCGCGAGTTGCTGGAGAAAAAGCCGCGGCAAAGTTAGCGGGAATCAACGCTTAGCGGAATTTGCGAATGGAATTATGCAGTTTTGGTTTTTAAATTTTTAAAGATAGGCAAATAAACTTTAGCCCCAACCAGCTATGAAGATCACCATCGGTTCTGACCATGCCGGCTTCGCGCTCAAGAAAGTCCTCATTGATTATCTGCGCCAGTGCGGACATGAGCTGATCGATGTGGGAACTGACAGCACGCAGCCCGTGGATTATCCTGATTATGCTGAAGCTGTAGCGCGCGGCGTGGAACAAGGCAAATCAGAGCGTGGCATTCTGATCTGCGGCAGCGGCGTTGGGGCATCCGTGGCCGCCAATAAGATTCCCGGCATACGCGCAGGGCTTTGCCATGACGGCTATTCAGCCCATCAGGGCGTTGAGCATGATGATGTAAACGTTTTAGTGCTGGGCTCGCGCGTGATTGGCGACGAGCTGGCAAAAGATTTGTGTACCGCATTTTTGAACGCACGCTTCACCGGTGAAGAGCGCCACCGGCGGCGGCTGGCAAAAGTTCTGGCCATTGAAGAACGTTATGCGCTCCAGTCGGCAACCAAGGAGAAGAATTCATGAATCCCGTAACTACCACTCCGGAAAAACAAAGCCAGAGCGGCACGCGTTCTCAGAACCCGCTGCTGGACCTACAAAAACAAGGCCAATCCGTCTGGCTGGACTATATTCGCCGCAATATCATTACTAATGGCGAGCTACAAAAACTGATTGACCAGGACGGCCTGCGCGGCATCACGTCCAATCCTTCCATCTTTGAAAAAGCAATTGGCGGCAGCTCTGATTATGACGACCTGCTGGCCCAGCTTCTCTCTCAGGGAATGAGCTCAGGTGATATTTATGAGCGCATAGCGGTGCGCGATATTCAAGACGCTTCCGCGCTCCTGTTGCCTGTTTACCAATCCACCAACAAACGCGATGGCTATGTGAGCCTGGAAGTCTCTCCGACTCTGGCGCGCAACACACAGGGCACGATCGAAGAAGCCCGCCGCCTGTGGAAGACAGTCAACCGGCCCAACATTATGATCAAAGTCCCGGGAACTCCTGAAGGTGTCCCGGCGGTGCGCCAGCTCATCAGTGAAGGCATTAACGTCAACATCACTCTGCTGTTTTCTCAGGAAGCTTATTCGCAAGTCGCGCATGCTTATGCAGAAGGCTTAAAAGAAGCAATCAAAGCCGGCAAAGACATCAGCGGCATCGCCAGCGTGGCCAGCTTCTTCGTCAGCCGCATTGACTCACTGGTTGACTCCACCATTGACGAAAAACTTAAGTCCGTCAGCAATCCTGAAGAAGAGCAACTGTTGCGCAGCCTGCATGGCAAAGTTGCCATTGCCAACGCCAAACAGGCTTACTGGCGCTATCAACAGCTCATTGCGGAAGAACGCTGGGAGAAATTGGCCTCACACGGCGCACAACCGCAGCGCCTGCTCTGGGCCAGCACCAGCACCAAGAACCCAAAATACCGCGATGTTCTTTATGTGGAAGAGCTGATTGGCCCGGATACGGTCAACACCATTCCGCCCGCGACCATGGATGCCTTCCGCGATCACGGCATTGTGCGCCGCACCATTGATGAAGATCTGCCTGCGGCGGACAAAACCATGTCTGACTTGGAAAAGGCCGGCATCTCCATGCAGAAAATTACGGACAAGCTGCTGGAAGACGCTATTCAGTTATTCGATGAAGCCTTCGCAAAGCTGATTGGCGCAGTCGATAAAAAGAGAAAGTAGAGTGGAAAAGTGAGCACACAAACCAAAGCTGAGTCTCTGCGCTATGATCTCCCGCCGGCCCTGCAGCAGGCGGTGGAATCCACTCTTAAGGACTGGCAGGCGAACCGAAAAATGGCGCGCCTCTGGCAAGGGGATGCGTCTCTCTGGACCGGCGATGATGAGAACAAATGGGTGGGCTGGCTCAATGTGGTGGAAGAACAGATTTCACAACTCCCTCAGCTTCAGGCCGCTGCAGAAGATGCGCAGAAAGCCGGATTCACCCATGCCCTGCTGCTGGGCATGGGCGGTTCCAGTTTATGCCCTGAGATTCTGAAAATTACGTTCGGGAAACAGGCAGGTCATCCTGAACTCCATGTATTGGATTCCACTGATCCGGCGCAGGTGAAGTCTCTGGAGAGCCAGGTGGATCTGGCAAAAACAATCTTTATTGTTGCCAGCAAATCCGGCAGCACGCTGGAACCCAACATCTTCAAGCAATATTTTTATGATCGCGTGCAGCAGACCGTGGGCAAAGACAAGGCTGGCCGGCAATTTATCGCCATCACCGACCCTGGATCGAAAATGCAGCAAGTGGCGGAGCGCGACGGCTTCCGCAAGATTTTCTTCGGAGTTCCCAGCATTGGTGGCCGCTATTCTGCGCTTTCTAACTTTGGCATTGTTCCTGCCGCTATCATGGGCCTTGATCTTCGCAAGTTCCTTTCTCAGACCAATGAAATGGTGCAGGCCTGCAAACCTGATGTTCCAGTGGACCAGAATCCCGGCGCCGTTTTGGGCGCGATTTTAGGAACACTCGGCAATCAGGGTCGCAACAAAGTCACAATCATTACCTCACAGGGTATTCATGATCTTGGCGCATGGCTGGAGCAACTCATTGCGGAAAGCACCGGCAAGATTGGCAAAGGCCTTATTCCCGTTGACCGTGAAGCTCTGGGCTCGCCGGAAGTCTATGGCAATGATCGCGTATTCACCTACCTGAAGCTGGCCAGCGACAATGACGCGGCACAATCGGCGAAAGTTGAAGCGCTTCGCAAAGCCGGACAGCCAGTGGTGGAAATCCACGTTGCTGATATTTATGACATTGGCCAGGAATTTTTCCGCTGGGAAATCGCAACAGCGGTTGCGGGTTCCATCCTTGGCATCAATCCTTTTAATCAGCCGGACGTGGAAGCCAGCAAAATTGTCACCCGGCAGCTCACGGAAGAATACGAAAAAGCCGGCAGCCTTCCGGCAGAAAACCCGATCTTTGAAGAAAACGGCATCAAGCTCTTTACTGACGAACGCAACGCTGCCAATCTCAACGCCGCGGTTGGCAATAATCGTTCCCTGGCAGGATTTTTACGCGCGCACCTGAATCAGCTTGGCCCCGGCGATTACATGGCCCTGCTCGCCTATATAGAAATGAACAGCGCGCATGAGGACAGGCTGCAGAAAATCCGCCATGAAATTCGAGATCGCAAGAAAGTGGCGACCTGTCTTGGTTTTGGTCCACGATTCCTGCATTCAACAGGTCAGGCATACAAAGGCGGGCCAAACTCCGGCGTATTTCTGCAAATTACCTGTGATGATTCTGTTGAACTGCCAGTTCCGGAACAGAAATATACGTTTGGCGTTGTAAAAGCCGCACAGGCCCGTGGCGATTTCCATGTCCTTGCCGACAGGAAGCGTCGTGCCTTGCGCGTGCATTTGCCGAAAGATGTGAATGCGGGGCTGGAGAAATTGAGAAGCGCTGTGAGGGATGCTTTGGCTTAATCCCGAACCGAAGGTTGAGGGATCCCCTATTGGAACCAGACAGCTTTCACTTAAAACTATTACCATTTAAGCATCTTCACTGTAGGAGATTTCTCGCTTCGCTCGAAACAAAGATATAAGGAGCAACAAATGCAGCTAGGCATGGTAGGTCTGGGACGTATGGGCGGTAACATGGTCCGGCGGTTGTTGCGTGCCGGCCACCAATGCGTGGTTTCAGACCTGAGCCCCAAGAACGTAAATGAATTGGCGGGAGAAGGAGCCACCGGATCAACCTCGCTTGATGACTTTGTCTCCAAACTCGTCAAGCCACGCGCCGTCTGGATCATGGTTCCCGCCGGCGACCCCACAGAGCAGACAGTTAATGCGCTGGCGCAGCGGTTTGAGCGCGGTGACATAATTATTGATGGCGGTAATTCCTACTTTAAAGACGATGTGCGCCGTTCACTCAAGTTAAAAGATAAAGGCATCAACTATATCGATGTGGGAACCAGTGGCGGCGTCTGGGGATTGGAACGCGGCTATTGCATGATGATCGGTGGACCGAAAGAAGCCGTTGAGCACCTTGATCCGATTTTCAAAACTCTTGCGCCTGGCATTGGAGACATCCCTCGCACTC
>DASRCD010000605.1:0-3018 GCA_035653315.1 Candidatus Angelobacter sp. | reverse complement strand
TGGCAAGCACAAAGAGCGCGGCCAGCAGAACACCGCTAGCCAGGCAAAAAGTGGATCCCACAGACAGTGTGTTGGGCAAGACAAGTTTGGGCACCGCTCCCGGTTTGAAAAAGAGCTATGCGGACATGATCCGCGCTGCGTTCCAGCCAAAGTGGTGGCAATCCAATAAGTTGATTTGTGTTCCAGCGGCAGGTGGAACGGAAGTTACTGTCGCGCTACTCAAACCCTGTCCTGCCGGGTCCACAGGCTATTTCCAGATGGAGTACAACTTCTCGCTCTTCTGGGGAATTGCCATCCAGCTGTATGAGAGCACGTTGATCGCGAACCAGACGCCGCTCGATCAGTATCTTGCCCAGCAGAAAACATATGTGCTGAACGGCGACAACCTGAAAAATTTTTACACCATTCAGCTACCACCCGGAGTGGATCCGCTGACTGTATCCGTGGTTGAACTAAATCCAGAACTGGATGCGAGTGACCAGGAAGTATTCGCGTTTGATGATGGAAATGGACAGGTCAGTGGTGTTGGCGTTACCAGCGGCTCCATGGATTATGCCAGCGGCGTGCTTTCAATCCAGTTTGATGTGCCTCCGCCGGCTGCTTTCCCTATCAACATCAGCTATTCAATTGGCGCCGTGCCGCTTACAGCGGGGCAGCTTCGGGGACTTCTAACGTTCCAGACAAAAGGCCGTTGCATCTCCTGCCACGGCGGCCCTGAGTTATCGAATGCCTCTGTCGCCAACGTTTCACTGCAGCCGCTTGAGCGCATGGTCATGGGAGATTTCAACGTCCGCGTCTATGACAATGGCTTTTACAACATTGGCGTGCGGCCCGGTAAAGAAGATATAAGTCTGGGCGATGTGGATGGAGCAGCCGGCCAGCCTCTTTCACAGGCTGAGCTTTTGCGACAGCGCGTTTGCAATGATCCGGGATTCTCTTTTATGGTTCCGGCCCGCCCGGGCGATGGAATCACCGCTGCGCCTTTGAACTGTGGAGATGACATCGCCAGAACCGGTTTCTTCAAAGTGCCCATGCTGCGGAATATCGCCCTGACTGCGCCTTATTTCCATAACGGTGGACAGCTCACGCTGGAGCAGGTGGTGGAGTTCTACAACCGCGGCGGTGATTTTCCCGATGGCTTTGATCAAATCCCGCTCATCGATCCAAACATTGTTCCCCTTGGATTGACCATGCAGGAAAAGACAGACCTGGTCGATTTCCTGCGCAATGGATTGACGGACCCGCGCACCGTAAATCAGTCAGCGCCATTTGATCATCCGCAACTGTTTGTGCCAAACGGCCACCCTGCTGACGCAAATGGCTACCCGGTAAAGAATGACCCAGCTCATCCGGGGCAGGCAACAGATCAGTTATTGGCAATACCAGCTACAGGAAAGAGCGGTGGCAACCCACTGCCTACCTTTCTACAAAACCTGCTGGCACATTGATCGTTTTTTGACGGAGACGGTCAGTGCGCCAGCAGGACAAACAATGAATGAACCAACTTAAACAGATACAAGAGTAAGGAGTTGAGAGATGTTGTTCAGGTTACATACTTCCGGGAAGAAATTATTCATCGTTGCCGTGTTATTGCTGGCGAACGCAGCATGGTCGCAGAAACCAGATACACCTCCAGCGCCCGGTAAAATGCCCGCTTCACAGGGCGGCGTTGCTCCTTTTGACATTATCGGTTTCATTCAATTCGCGTCAGTCGATTCAACCTGTTCACGCAATCCCATGCCGACGGCGGAAAATCCTCCGATGCCCGCAGGCTGCAAAGCTGCTGGAGGATGGATCCAGATCAATGGGCATGTGATCCGGGTTCCGCAGAACACCATTCTCCAGATGCCGGCCAACACTCTCACATGGGAAGAGGTATTTGAATACAACTCCGCCGGATCCAGTGATGAAAGCGGTTTGGCGCTTTCGGATAGCGCGCGTCTGCCCGGAACATTTGAGGCGCATGTACAGGGCAATATTGTGAACGGAACATATATTGCGGGCCTGATTTTCATCTCGCAGCAATCGCTCAACTCCAGCCAGGGATTTATTGAGTCACTAGATTATGCCAACGGCATCATGGTGGTGAACGGGACGAAAGTCCAGATCAACGATCCCCTGGGCCGCTTTAGCATCGGCAAATCACCGGACGCGCGATTCTCAATCGACGAAGACAATCCGACGGTGCGCGCCGAAACGGCATTTCCAATGTGTATTCCACGGCAGGACCCGGCAACCGGAGATGATCCGCTATGTCCGCAGAAAAACCGGCCTACGGATGGAAGCGGTAATTTCCTGATGAATTTCACCATGGACCCACGTGGCGCGTTTCCATCGCCAGCCAGTCCAAAACCGACAGACCCAACCGTATTCGCGCCGTTTGAAGTAGGAGATTACGTAACTTATGCCGGCACGCTGATGGATGGCGCGAGCGGAAAATATATCTCTGCTCACACGGTGATTGCGAATGTAGGGATATTTACTACGCCGGGTGATGTGCCGGCCTATGTTGCGATTGATGTTGTGGAGCAGGGCGCTCCTGGAATTCCAAATCCGGCCTTTCCGCAAGAAGCAACCGCCAAGGTCAGGGTGGAAGGCTTCTCCACTGATCCTTCGCGTCCAGTGGATATCTTTGCCGTGGACCAGGATTGCAACGGAGTGGTTAGTGAACGGGCTCCGTGGGCATTTGAATTCACGGTTGAGCCAGGTCCTCCGACATTGGGCAAAAAAGGACGTTTCCGTTTTCGTCCTGCCGGGGGCAGCTTTCTTCCTCCAGCCCGCAACATCGGTGTCAAAATTGATTATCCCGACCCCGCGGTTTTCAACCAGACGCTTGGCATTGTTGCCGGGCGATATCAGGCGCCCAACTTTACTTTTATCTTTCCGGAAAACCTTGCAGTGGGTGATCCTCCGGTGCCGCTGAATTTTTCCGACCTGATGTTCTTAGTGAATGGTTCAGGCCCATGGGGTGGCTTCAGCAATCAGCCGATTGGGCAGCTCAATCCATGGCCGGGAGCA
>DASRCD010000604.1:0-4379 GCA_035653315.1 Candidatus Angelobacter sp. | reverse complement strand
CGTTCCCTGCCGTGGTGGAATCCGTGGAGAAGGCCAATCGCGATGGCGCAAGCTTTGGCGCGTGCACACCGCGCGAGGCTGAGCTGGCCGAGACCGTAATCGAGGCGTTTCCCTCAATGGGCAAGGTGCGCTTCGTCAGCTCAGGGACGGAAGCCACCATGTCGGCCATCCGGCTGGCACGGGCATTCACCCGACGCAAATATATCATCAAGTTTGAAGGCTGCTATCACGGTCATGCCGATTCGCTACTGGTGAAGGCTGGTTCAGGCGTGGCAACGCTGGGCATCCCCGGCTCGGCAGGCGTGCTGGAAGAGCAGGCAAAGTACACGCTTGCATTGCCGTTCAACAACCCGCAGGCAGTGGAAGAGGCATTCCAAAAGTTTAAAGACCAGATTGCGTGCGTGATTGTGGAGCCGGTTGTCGGAAACATGGGGTGCGTTCCACCGCATCACGGCTACCTGGAGTTTCTGCGGTCGATCACCCAGCAGCACGGCACTGTGCTGATCTTTGATGAGGTGATGACCGGCTTCCGCGTGAGCTTTGGGGGCGCACAAGAGCTTTATAAGATCCAACCTGACCTGACCACGTTAGGAAAAATTATCGGCGGAGGCCTGCCAGTAGGCGCTTATGGCGGCCGGGCTGATCTGATGGACATGATTGCGCCGCTGGGACCGGTGTACCAGGCGGGAACGCTTTCCGGCAATCCGCTGGCCATGGCTGCTGGATTGGCAGTATTGCGGGAGCTGCGGGCGCATCCGGAGATTTACCGGCAACTGGAGCAGCGCAGCGCAATGCTGGTGGATGGCGTGCTGGCGGCGGCCAGAAAGAAAGGCGTGCCGCTTACGGCGAATCGCGTGGGCTCAATGTTTACCTGGTTCTTCCAGCCGGGAGAAGTTCACGATTGGGACACCGCAGCAAAGTCCGATACGCAAGCATTTGGAAAATTCCATAATGCCATGCTGGAGCGCGGGATTTATCTGCCGCCATCGCAATATGAGGCCATGTTCATGAGCGCCGCGCATACGGATGAAGATATTCAGAAGACGATTGCGGCCGCTGCCGAAGCTGTTTAAATTCATTTCACCGCGGAGACACGGAGGCGCGGAGAAGACAAAAGCTTATCTTGGATTCTTGTGGCGATAGCGCTTACTAATTTCACGCTTTTGGCTCTTGCTACACATTGCCCTGACTATAGGGATCTCTCGCCTTCCTAGGCTCGGGATTCAGAAATAGCTAAATTCCCACAGCCCCGTAATCTGTTCCCGTTTCCGTATCGCGCACTTTTTCTCTTTCATAAGCACGATAAGGATTGCGTTGCACCCCCAAGCGGCGCTTGCGCAGCTCAAATCCGGCGTAGAGTCCACCTGCAAGCACGGCAGCGGTAAGCGCAATGATCGACATGAGACGCTTAGGATCGTCGAGCAGAGGCTGCGCCAGATGGGAAGCGGTGAGGGCGACACGGGTAGGCAATCCCTGAGCACGACGGAAATCAGTAAGGGATTTTTTGCCGCCACGCTCCAAGGCCCGGTAAGCTGAAAGCGCGCTATAAGGCACTGGCATGGAAAGGTCCTGGCCGCCATTCACAATGGCATGTTCCACGCCGCGCTCCTGCTGTATTTCAAGCAACTCTTCTATGGCCTGGCGAATACCCTCAGGCTTGGACCACAAAGAGAGAAAAGAGATGCGGCCGGACTTGTCAATGAGGAACGCGGGATTGGGCAGCCTGGAATATTTGCGATGGATAGTGCCGCGCAGGTCGTCCACGATAATGGGCATCTCAATGTCTTCTTCATCGCGCAGAAGACGCGCTGCTTCAGTTTTTTCCCGCATGGAGCTGTGCGCGGGGATAATTTCACCGGGATGCGCTTCACGCACATAAATGAAAAGAAACTCGATCTCATCGCCACGGAAATGGTCATAAAGCCGGTTGAGTTCGCCAATGGAAGCAGCGGTCATGGGGCAGGTGGCCGAGCCGAAAACCAGCAGAACATTTTTTTGTTTGGCAAAGTCGCTCAGGCGTATGGCTTCGCCATCCAGAGTCACCGCTTTAAAGTCAGGAGCACGCTCTCCGGGTGAAGGTCCGGAAAAAGAAGTTTGGGCCAGATCATGAAAAATTTCACGGGAAAAGTGCTCGTAATTGTAGCTACTAAAGCCCAGCATTGTTGCTCCCTTGTGAATTGCTGTAAATCGGCAAGTCTGGTATTTGCGCGACACGGGATTCGATGCCAACGATGCTCCCGCTGTTTTCTAAAACTACCCTGTCTTAATTTATTTGACCACGATAAAATAGTCTATTTCTATGGCACCAGAAGATCGTGCTTGAGTGACGTTGACGGGCACGCTCAGGAATGTTAACGGAGGAAGAATGGCAGCTCTGAAGGCAGGCGAAACAGCGCCGGATTTTGAGCTTCCCGCGGTCACTGGAAAGCAGAGGTTGAAATTCAAACTCAGTGATTTTCGCGGGAAGAAGAACATGGTTGTGGCATTTTACCCGCTGGATTGGAGTCCCACGTGAACCCGCGAAATGTCGGCGTACAACAGCTATTTAGCCAAGTTCGCCGCGCATGATGCCCAGGTCGTGGGCGTAAGTCCTGATTCTATCTACAGCCATATTGCATGGCAGGAAAAATCCATTGGCTGGCAGGAATATCCGCTGGCCAGCGACTACTGGCCGCATGCCGGTGTGGCCCAGCAGTACGGCATTCTGCGCCTGGGAGAACCGGTTCCAGGCATTAATGATCGCGCTGTTTTCATTGTAGATAAAGAAGGCAAAATTGCTTTTTCCAAAACCTATGAGCTGAGCCAGGAGCCGGATTATGAAGAGATTGTGGCTGAACTGGCGAAGCTGAAGAGTTGAAAGGTAGCCAAACCCGAGAAAGAAAACGCCCTCCTGCGGGAAGGGCGTTTTTTTTGTTGTCAGAAGATTTTATTACTGCTTCTTCGTTACTTTTTTGAGGTCTTTTTGGCCGGCGCTGATTTCTTTGCCGCTGATGGGGCAGGCGCTTTCTTGAGCATGTCTTCAATAATGGAGCCCAACTGCGAGCGGTCATTTACCTCAACCGCCGGGGTGGCCGCGCCGCCATTGCCGACGACAAAAATGGTAGGCGTATGCTGCAGGCCAATCTGCGTTCCTAACTGGCGGTCAGCCAGAATTTTCTCTTTCAACTTGCCTTCAGGATCAATGGCGAACGGCAGCGGTGACTTATTGTCATTGGCAAACTTGTCGGCGTAGCCGCGCAGGTTGTCCTTGGTGATATTGGGCTGGTTGGAGAAGATATAGCCGCGAAAATCGTCGCCCAGCTTTTCAGACTTGGTATCGAAATAGCGGGCAAATACCGCCGCATCAAAAGACCAGGGATGGCCTGAGAGTGGAAAGTCATGCAGGACGACGGGCACATTATATTTTTTAGAGGCGTCCCATACCTGCGGATAAGCGCGGGCGCAGTCCGGGCACTCCAGATCTTCAAACATCACAATTGCCACCCGAGAGCCGGCGGGAGGCTTAAGTGATGAGCCATCCGCGCCAAAGGACGCTTTGGGCAACAGGGCCAAAATAAGCAGGGCAATGATTGCAGTTAATATTTTTCGTTCAGTTCGCACCGTTTCAACTCGCCTTCTTTTTAGGTTTAGCTGTAGCTTTCTTCTTCTTTTCCGCCGGACTTGCCACCGGAGCGGCCGCCGCTTTCTGCTGCATTTCCTCAATCGCGCTAGTGAACTGGCCGCGGTCTTTTATTTCTTCCACAAATGGCTGTGACACATCCGTATTGCTAACCACCCAAAGGGTGGGCGGATGCTCCACGCCGATGCGTTGACCCAGAGCGAAATCCCCTTTTACTTTCTCCGCCAGCTTGCCATCAGGATCTTCCGCGTCCGGCAAGATCATCTGGTTGTTGCCGGCAAACTTCTGCACCCATTGCCGCAGATTGCCCTGGGTGATCTGGTCCTGGTTCGCAAAAATAAATTTGCGGAACTCATTGCCCAGCGCTGCCGGCGATTTATCAAAAAAACGGGCCCATACCGCAGCCGCAAATGACCAGTTATGCCGGGGCAGCGGAAAATCATACAGCACAACAGGAACATGCCGCGCATTGGCCATATCCCAGACCAGCGGATAAACACGCGCGCTTTCCGGCGATTGCAAATCTTCAAACACCACGATCGCCACTTTAGCGCCGGGCGGAGGCTTCAACACTGAAGCGTCAACAGCCAAGGCGCTGGCCGTGAACATCGCCATACCGGCGAAGATGGCGGCGCGAAGAAATGGGATCATCTAACTAGATTTTACTAAAATCAGATTTTACTAAAAATCAGCAGAATTGCCTCTACGGAAGCAGTGACGAAATGCCAACACCCGCTGCCAGAGCCTCTTGATCCCGCTT
>DASRCD010000603.1:0-3173 GCA_035653315.1 Candidatus Angelobacter sp. | reverse complement strand
TTGGCATGTCATTGTGGTTTACGGGGACGGCAGTCATTCCCCAGATCACTACATTGTGGCATTCCGGGCTTGCCTTAGGTTCATGGCTGACCATTGCCGTGCAGATCGGCTTTTCCATTGGCGCAATTACATTCGCGCTCTTCAATATCCCTGACGTTTTCAGTCCGATTAAAGTTTTGGTTGTATCGGCGGTATTCGCGGCAGCGGCGAATGCAGCGTTTGCTTTTCTGGCCGCAGATCCATTGACGGCGATCCTGCTGCGCGGCGCTACAGGTTTCTTTCTTGCTGGCGTGTATCCGGTGGGCATGAAGATTATTGCCGGATGGTTCCAGCGCGGCCGCGGCCTGGCTTTGGGAATCATGATCGGCGCGCTTACAGTGGGATCGGCTGTGCCTCATGCGGCAAATGCCATTGGCGGGATTCCCTGGCGAGGAGTGGTCTTGCTCGGCAGTGCGCAAGCCATGCTCGGTGCTTTGATTGTGGCGCTGGCTGTGCGTGAAGGCCCATTTGCCATGCCGCAATCCCGCTTTGATCCCGTGCAAATTCTTGAGATTGTCCGCAACCGGCCTTTGCGGCTGGCCAACCTCGGCTATCTGGGCCACATGTGGGAACTCTATAGCATGTGGGGATGGATTGCCGTGATCTTTGCCGCTTCCGCCGGATGGTCGCGCGGAAAGTATGAAGCATTGGCGGCAATCGCCATTGCCATTGGAGCGGTGGGCTGCATCTGGGCCGGCGCGGCAAGTGATCGCTTACAGGACCAGGCTCCATCCGCGCGTGTGGCACAACGCGCCCGCGTCACCATAATTGCCATGGCGATCAGTTCAATCTGTTGTGTGGTGGCGGCCCTGGTCTTTCACCAGCCCGTTCTTCTGGTTGCTCTTTCGCTGATCTGGGGAATTGCAGTGATCGCCGACTCCGCCCAGTTCTCGACGATCATCAGCGAGGTTTCAGACAAGAATTATGTAGGCACCGCGCTCACCTGCCAAGTGGCCCTTGGATTTTTGCTCACAGCGCTGGTAATCCGCCTGATGGCGGCTATTGCCTCCTATTATGGCTGGAATTGGGCGCTGGCCAGCATGGCTTTGGGACCTCTGCTGGGAATCTGGGCAATGAGTGGGTTGCTACCGCGCAGACAGACAACATAGCTCTATCTGTACACCAACCCACTCCTACCCCCACAGGATCAATTCCAACGAACATCAGAACACTCAGAGTTCGTTTTTACTGATCATTGTCACTGTCATCATGCGGCGCAAAGGCGACGCCTCTTAAAACTTCACCTGCTTGCGCTGCGCGAAGAGTGACAAAGGTTCCGAGCGGCGCATTGCCATTGTGCTTTTCATTGCCTTGCGGCAGAGTGGTTGCACGCACAAGGTCGGTCACTTTCACCAGTTTGTTGGGATCAGCGCCAACGTCATCATTTGCGCTGAGGGTTGAGGTTACAGCAAAGATATCTGCGGTGCCATCGCCGTTAACTTGTCCGGTAATGTTGCGGCAGCCGCTGGTTGCCGGGCTGAGCGCCGCTGGATAATCAGGCACGCTGTATGGAATGCCGATGTTCAGGCCATTTTGCAGAACGTAAGCTCTGTGCCAGATTCCATCCGTGCGGACCCACTTCTGCACGCCCGCCGTAGCCTGTGTTGCAGCATCGGCAACGTTGCCATTCACAGCCGGACTTACGAGTGTGCCGTCGCCTTCATCGCATACATAGAGAGTGTTGGCATCAGCGAACCAGATTCCGAATGGAAACATGGCCGGAGCAGGATTACCTTGCTGGTCAACTCCACTGGCAAGCGAAGTGGGAAAACCAGGAAGAATGGTGATTGGCACGGATGCAAGCTCGGCAGCGCTCCCTGAAGGAAGCACTCCGGTATTGCCTACCTGATACACCGTATTAATGCCGTTGCTTCCACTGCCTTTGGTCACGAACAGTGTGTTATTGAAAATGGTAAGACCACGGAAATTGTTGTCTTTTCCCGGCTTGTCCGCTTTTGTGTAACCCACCTGTGTCACTTCAAAATCACCGATTTTGGCGATATTTGGCGGCACCAGCGCCGACTGCCCTGGCACCAGCAAGCCCACTCCCGTGGAGGTGATCAGATTAATTCCCACCTGCGTTGTAGTGAGTTGGGCAGCGGAAAGCCCGCCATTGTTCGAGTTGCCGGTGGTGTAATAAAGACCATTCGCTTTGATGGCGGCACGGCCATTATCGCCACTGAAGAAGTTTCCGTGGGTGACTTGAATGTTGCCGGATGCATCCACTTCCCCGATAGCGCGAAAATATTGCGCTACATCAGGATTGGTAGGATCAATAACGCCCGGCGTATTGGAGTTTGAAACATCTATCAGGTTTATTGCAGTGGGAAAGCCGGGGCCCCCGCGATAACCGGAGAACGTAATTGACTTGCCGTCCAAAGAGCGATTCAGGGCCATCTCAGATTTTGAACTAAAGCTGGTAATGATCTGGTCCGCAGGTACAGCAAGCGTGCCGAGTTGCTTACCTTCTGTAGTCAGGTTGTCCAGAAATATCTGTGACGATACGCCAAAATTACCATCGGCATTCGCGTTGGTAAATACATTAGGATAAGTTCCATCTGCCGTAGCTTTGGCACACTTTACTTTTACGGTTGTTGTGCCGCCTGCAAGCAGCGGAAGCGTAACCGTACCAGCTACGCAGCCCGGAGGCAGCGTCTCTCCCACGGTGACCGTTGCGGCGGTCCCTGAATAAACATTGCGGCTAACTACCAGTGTATTGTTCTTGAACTTAAAGCGTCCGTCATTGTCGTGTTCGGCGGATTGTGCAGACATAGACGCCGCAGTCAAAGCGATAACGGCGAATACGAGGGTTTTGTTCACGAATGTGCCCCTCCTGGGCTGGGCGGAACCATAACAGAACACACGGAGAGGCAGGTTACACGATTGTTAAAATCTGAAGAGCTTACAAATCCTCACATAAAGCCAAACAAAACGGATACTCCGGGCATGAAATCAGGTTTATGTGTTGCGGAAATCGAAGAGGCTATTTTGTTTTCTCCACGACAAATGCTGCCGCTTCTCTGAGCGCCTGGCTGGCTTCAGGAAGAAGCGCACTGAACATGTGCCAGACGTGCGGCAAGCCGTTGTAGGCTCGCAGAGTGCTTTGCACTCCGCTTTTCTGCGCTTTCTGATGC
>DASRCD010000602.1:0-4341 GCA_035653315.1 Candidatus Angelobacter sp. | reverse complement strand
AACGGCAACGTGAAGACCACGTTCGATACCGGCGTGTTTCCAGTATTGTTTTTGATCTGCCAGGTAAACGTGTCGCCAGTTCCCTGGTTTGGACCACCGTTGCGTGCAGAGCCGGTTACCTGAATATCAGCGCTTGCCGCCGTCCCACCACCTCCCACAACCGGGACAGTGATATTGGTGGTAGAAGTGGCAACGTTGTTGGAAGGATTGGTTTCATTCACAAGGTTTCCCTGTGCATCCCTGAGCTGCACTGAGGCAGTGTTGTTCAGGACGTTGGCGCCGGCGGCCACCGTTACGTTGACGGTGGCGTGAGCGCCCGCGCTCAGTGCGCCCAAAGTACAAGTAAAGACGCTGCCTGTATGCGTGCATACACCCTGTGAAGTAGTGGAAGACTGGAACGTAGCTGGAAGTGTATCGGTTAGAGTTACCAGCGCCGCGTCACCAGGACCATTATTCGTGACCGTCATGGCAAAAGTTACCAGCGCTCCTGCATTCGCGGATGCCGGAGAAGTCATGCTAATTCCAATATCAGTTCCCAATGGCGCAATGGGAGTAATGGCATTGGAGGGCAGTGATTCCGTGCTACTACCCGTAACGTTCGTCGCGTGAACGGTGAATTTATAGCTTGTGCCGTTTGTCAGGCCGGTAAAATTCACACCAGTCTGAGTTGCCGGAACAGTCATTGTCAACGCTCCCGGAGCAGAGGTCACGGTGTAACTGAGAATCGTGGAACCTCCGGTATTGCTGGGAGCTGTCCATGCAATGGTTGCCGACGCATTTCCACTGGAAGCAACAACGCCTGTGGGCGCGCCGGGAACTGTGAGAGCTTGCGGCGTTACGGCTGTGCTGGCGATTGAGAATGGGCTGCACCCGCTGGCATTGCATGCCTGTACCACAAACTCAACTGTCACTCCGTTGGTTAATCCCGTGATGGTAGCAATGTTAGGCGCTACTCCGTTAGGCCCGGGATTTACCGTGAAGTCCGGAATGCCTGAAGACGTGCCATTTGCCAGCAGCGTGCGCACCACAAAGTTCGTGAGCGCCTGGCCGTTGGGTGTAGGTATCCAGTTTACGGTGGCTTGATTGGCGGTTGCTGTTGCAGTCACGCTCACTGGTGTCGCAGGCGGGCCTGCCGCCGGAGGTTCCGGCTTTACCTGCCAGATTGCGGCAGCACCGTTGATGCTTCCCTGCGTGCAATCCGAGCCAATGTAAACTGTTTCATTCGCCAAATCAGTTGTATCTATAGTTACGCCGGTGATAAAGCAGAATGTGCCGCCAAACTGCGGTGTAACCGTCAGATTATTTACATCCGTTGCATTCGAAATCTTTACTGTGCCGCCTAGCGAGGATGCAAACAGAGTGTTGCCAAGAAAGCTGGTATTTGGGCCGTTGTAAGTAAAGTCGCTGACGATTCCCGCTTGAGGACCAGGGGCAAATGCTCCCAAAATTTCCGTTCCTGCGCCCGCAACTGGACCGCAACGGACATTGCCATTAGCCGGCGTCAAGCACTGGTCAGCATTGTCTTTAAACCAGGGACTGATGTTGTCCGCACCGAACAGAGTATGACCGATCCAGGCCAATCCAAAGGTATGGCCGGCCGCTCCGCCTGCACCGAGCCTGGCGTCAGAAGCAAAGATGGGAACGTCAATGCTGGCGCAATCATTAGGATTGCTTGGGTCAAAAGTAGCCGGATGGGGAATGCGAGCAATGGTTCCGTTGCGCGCCCATCCAATATAGAGATTTCCATCCGGTCCCAAAGCGGCAGCAAACATCTGCACCGGCGTAGCGCCGTTGCGAGGATCGGTAATGGGAGCGCATCCACCCGCACCGTTTCTTGTGGCTTGCGCGCCCATCAGCGGTTCAACGTGAATAGGGTCCATGGCGCCCTGTCCACCATCTCCGCTTGGGATGTAATGTAATCGAATAACGCCGTTGGCAGTGCGAGGCTGGTCGGCGGCATACACAGTATTCGTGGAGGCGTCAAACGTAAGCTGTGAAGGTACGAATCCACCGGCTTGAATAAAACCTACGCAGGTGCGCTCAATATTGTTATGGAACCCAATACCTGGAATGCTGGAGACCGTGGGATCATCCATCTCCGGGTCAATGCGGCATAAGCCATTGCTGGCGTCGCCATACCACAGGTGACGCACAGGCTTGCCGGTAAATTGGCTGATGGCTGTACCCTGCAGAATCACGCCGGAGGTGGGGGAGGTTACCGATGACAAGCCAAATGTTGACCAATCCTGGGTCCCGGCCCAGAGACTGGTGGTTGTAGGTGTGTTGAGCACCGTAACATTCTGCGCATTCGCATTGGCTGCAAATGCAAGGATAAGAGCCAAGCACAACAAAGCAAGCTGCACGGGGAGAGACAGCTTGTGATCGTTAAGCTCGCGATATGTTTTGTCGTTAAAACTTCTCATTCGAAATACGTCCTTTGTCCACTTGCCTGCCCTTCCTGGGGCCTGCAGAACCTGGAACTTCCCTTTTGCTGCGGCACGCAACCCCAATCTGTTACGCATGCATAGCGCCGGGACTTCCGGAAGCGATGCTTAGACAGAAGCGCACATAAACTTTGTGTTCCTGCCATGAGCACCAATTCACTGCACAACAATGAGCAATGACACACAGGCAAATGCATTCCTATTGCCACTAGGAAATACAATGCGGGTTTGCTGGCGCGGAATGCGGCGGAAGAAGAATGATGTTTGTTTATCTTAAAGTTAGAAGAACATTGTTCTGAGAATGAGGGGTTTCAGTAATGCAATTCAGGAGCAGACCATGGGTTGCTGGAAATTGTTTTCCATTATCTGAGTGGAAGCAGATTTCCAATCGGCTTCGATTTTTAAAGCTGAATTACGCAATGCATCCTTGAAGGGCCTTCACTTTTCATCGCGGTGGCAGCCGATGAAAAAGCTGAAGCAAGAGAAATATTTGAACGCAATAAAAAAGCGCGCACTATGCGTGCGCGCTCAATGTAATTATGTCGAAATTATTGCTGAAGTTCACCCGTGGGCCCCGCGCAATCCGGGGCCGGTCATGCCGGGTGGAAAGATTTGATATTGCTTCATCTTGTAAAGAAGAGCCTTGTAACTGATCTTGAGCTGCATGGCGGCCATTTTGCAATTCCATTTTGTGGCTATGAGTACCCTCTCAATAATTTTGGGCTCGGCTTTTTCCTTCAAGATACGCACCATGTATTTGAGACCCGCCCCTGAAGTAATCAGCTCTTCTTCATCATCCAGATGAGTGGCCATTTCTCCGCATTGATCTTTTTCTTCCAGTTCGGAGATGGCCAGCGCCTCATCTCGCAGGACCATAAAGCGCTTCACAAAATTTCCCAACTCGCGCAGATTACCGGGCCATGCATAGCGAAGACAGGCGCGAACCAGTTCCTGGGAATACTCCGGTGGGGGACAATCATATTTTTCTGAAAATTGTTGCGCGAAGTGGCTGAACAAAAGCGGTATCTCTTCACGCCGTTCGCGCAAGGGTGGAACATGGATGGTAAAAGCATTCAAACGATAATAAAGATCTTCACGAAAACTTTTGTTCCCGATTGCTTCCTGGACATTGATATTCGTGGCGGCCAGAACCCGGAAATCCGCGCTGATGGTATATCGGCCGCCAAGCCGGGAAAATTTCCCATCCTGCAGCACGTGCAGGAGCTTGGCTTGTAGCACAGGGCTCATCTCTCCGATCTCATCCAACATCACGATTCCCTTATCACAAAGCTCAAATGTTCCGGGCTTGGGCCGTGTGGCTCCGGTAAACGCTCCTGGTTCATAGCCAAAAAGTTCGCTCTCCAGCAGCTCATGCGGAAGCGCAGCGCAATTTACCTTGACCATGGGCTTGCGTGAACGCGTGGAAAGCTTGTGAATGAAACGGGCAAGAACTTCCTTACCGGCGCCGCTCTCGCCAAGGATAAGGACCGGAATATCCACCCGGGCTACATGCACCGCCTGATTGCGAATTTTCTGCATGGCCGGACTTGCGGCCAGAAAAAATAGCTCATTTTCGATTGCTTCAAAGTGTTCTTCAGTGTTCGGGCAATCTGCTTCTGGTTGCTTCAGATTCAGTCCAGTCTCAGCAGGAAAAATTCCTTCTTTGGCAACATCGAAAGAAAAGGACGGTTTCATGTATGTAGTCACCTCGCGACTTTACCCGCTCTGCGCCTGCAACTTGCGTTCATCTTGCTCAGTTGAAGCAAGAATCAGCAGCAATGCATTTGCTAAATTTAAACAATCTTGTGGAATGAATAACAAACGGTCGATCAAATGACCGTCCCGAAAACCTTGAAACTGCAAACGATGTGGTTGCGCGAGATGTGCCCTGACAGGG
>DASRCD010000601.1:0-3914 GCA_035653315.1 Candidatus Angelobacter sp. | reverse complement strand
AAGTTCTACTTTTTCTTTCCCGCATTTTTAGGCGCTGGCTTCTTTGCCGCAGGTTTTTTCATCGCTGGTTTCTTTGTTTCAATCTTCCTGGGAGCAGGCTTTTTCGCTTCCGGCTTTTTAGGTGCTGGCTTTTCAGCCTTGGCCGGAGTTTTTGCTGGCTCAGCTTTTTTAATGGGGGGCGCTGCGCCGGCTTTTGGCTTGGTTGTCGTTGCAGAAGATTTTGGCGTAGCTGCGGCAGTTGCGGTTGCGGCGGCAGCTTTCGCGGCCTCTGCCGCTGGTGGCGGGGCCTGCGCAGGCGCGGTTGTTTCCGGACCAGCTGCTTTTGGTTTGCGTCCACGCTTTTTAGGTGCCTGATCTCCAGCAGCTCCTGCGGCTGCGTCTTTATCTTTCTTTGCCCGTCCACGGCGGACCGGCGGAGGAGGAGGTGGTGGTTCAGGCGGAGAATACGGCTCCAGGAATTTTACAATTTCATTATGTGTGCGCAGCTTGCCG
Organism: Candidatus Angelobacter sp.; assembly: GCA_035653315.1. GTDB lineage: Bacteria > Acidobacteriota > Terriglobia > Terriglobales > Acidobacteriaceae > Angelobacter. Next base: position 3,422 of record DASRCD010000601.1, on the reverse strand, counting down.
TCCAGCAGTTGCAGGAAGGCTTCATCCTGAATCTTTTTGTACTCCGGATGTTCCGGCGTGATGCGCATCTCCGCCATCTCTGGAAACGGCAATTTCTGCCGCACCAGCGGCCACTTGGTCAGGAAGTTCTTGATCTTCTGCTCAACAGCGGCAGGCCGCGGTGTGATCGCGTTGAAAAGCAGCGCATCCGGACGCGTGGCCATCATGAACTTCCAGGTTTCTGAGGGCAAAGTCAGGTCGCGCGCCAGCAATTTTTTGGCATAATCCTTGGCGTCATCTTCCAGATTTTTCCAGCGCTCAACAAAACCCTTGTTCACAATCTGCTTCTGCATCGCGGAGACATCTTTGTCCGGCAGCTTGCGTGTCAGGAAATGCATTACAATTGGCCCGGCATCCGGATTCAATCCCACTTCCTGCATCTGCTGTTTGGTCTTGAATAGCTGCGTTAATCCGGCGGCATCCACTTTGGCCACGGAAAGGTGCGGGACCAGCACCTTGAGCCAGTCTTCTTTTTCCAGCGCTTTTAAAACTTCAATGGGATTATCTTCATGCGCCAGTTGCTCAATTTCATGCCCCAGAGCGCGATCAGAAATATTTTCAATGTAATTGTTTTCTTTCGCTGCGTCATAACGCGCCTGGGTGCGCTCTTCCAGCGCCCAGTGGAAGCGCGTCATCAACCGGATGGCGCGGATCAGGCGGGAAGGCTCTTCATAAAACGCGTAATTATGCAGGACGCGCAGGACCTTGGCCTCAATATCCGCCACGCCGTTGAAAGGGTCTGTAAGCAGGCCACGTGAGCCGGGATTGAGTGACAGCGCCATGGCGTTCACCGTGAAATCGCGGCGGCGCATATCGTCATAAATGGTCCCTTGCGTTACCTCGGCAGGCTTGCCCGGCTTGTCATATCTTTCTGACCGGGTGCTGGTAACTTCCGCGCGCACGTTGCCCGGCAGCAGCAGCATTATGGTGCGGGTGGTTTCGTCCGTGGCCTCAGTAACAGCGCCGGCTTTTTCAAAATCCTTTTGCAGCTTAAGCGCGTTGCCCTGCACGGAGAAGTCCAGGTCACGAATAATAAAACCGCTGATAATGTCGCGAACCGCGCCGCCAGTAAGGAAAATGTTCATCTCGTGCGCGCGGGCAACATCCGTTACCAGCGCTACGGCACGCTGCTGGTCCGGCGTGAGCCGGGTTTCCATAAGGTAAATAAAGTCAGCCATCAGTTAACTGAGAACACTCTTGCCTCCCCGGCAACCGCCAGGTAAGCTCATCAGCCTTTCCAGATTTGCGTAAGTTGCACTTTATACAAGACTTAGACGGCCACCGCAGGGACACGAACAAACTCGAAACATTATCATAAAGGTTAACCTTTTGGCTACCCCTTGCTAAGGAAAGCGTTGATGACACCTTTGATGCCCCTGAAATCGGTGCGAGAATCAACTTGCTATGCCATCGACGCATAAGAAGGTGATCGTGCGCAAAATGGGCCGCGACCTTATCAGCGGCTACGTAGCCCCTGCGCATTTTGTGCTCGAAGGTAAGCTTGAACTCTTGAATCCTGCGGGAAAAGTGGTCCTAATTGACCTGGCGGAGATCAAAAGCGTTGATTTTGTACGCGATTTTAGCGATACCGCCAGCCTGACGCGCAAGACTTTTACCACCCGGCCGCGCACGGAAGGGCTTTGGGTGCGGCTCAAGTTTATTGACAACGATGTTCTTGAAGGCGTAATGCCAAATGACCTGACGCAGTTCATCCCGGAAGGCTATCTGATTACTCCGCCGGATACGCGTGGCAATACCCAGAAAATCTTTATTCCCAGAATGGCCTTGATAGAGGCAACTGTGCTTGCCGTAATTGGCCGGCCTGAATCACGCAAAAAATCCGCAGATGATCTGCGGCAGGAAAAGCTGTTTTCCGAGCCTTAAGATTTTGTAATGTCTTTCGCTCTTTTCCCGATACAATCACGCCTTTACCGGTTTTCATTCAGGACTTATTTCATGAAGCTCAGGGACATTGCGGAAAAGCTGAACGCAAGGCTTGATCCGCCCGATGCTGAATTAGAAATTACCGGCGTTGCGCCGATTGAATCTGCCACTCCGGGCCAAATTACCTTCATTGCTAATCCCAAATATGCCGCAATGGCAAAAACCACAAACGCCTCCGCGCTGATTGTGGATGAAAAGTTCCCCGCGTCAGGCAAGCCATTTTTGCGTGCAAAGAACCCGCAGTTCGCTTATGCGCGCGCCTCGGAACTATTTCATCAACCGCCGCAATATGCCCCGGGGATTCATTCCTCTGCTGTGATCGATCCTTCAGCGCAGATCGGCGCGAATGCGTCCATTGGTCCTTACGTGGTCATTGGGCCGGAAGTTGTTATCGGTGAAAATGCCACGTTGCTGGCCCATGTTGTGATCTATCGTGATGTGAAGATCGGGAAAAACTTTTTTGCCCACGCCCACGTTTCGGTCCGCGAAAACTGCCAGATCGGCGATAACGTGCTGCTTCATAATGGCGTTGTCATTGGTTCTGATGGTTTTGGGTTCGCCAAAGATGATGCCGGCAACTGGTACAAGATTCCGCAGGCGGGAAAAGTGGTGATTGAGGATCACGTGGAAATCCAGGCAAACTCCTGCATTGACCGTGCCAGCCTGGGCGAGACCCGCATCGGCCGCTATTCCAAAATTGATAACCTTGTACATGTCGGCCACAACTGCGTGATTGAGGACAATTCCATGCTGTGCGCGCAAGTTGGCCTGGCCGGGTCAACCGGGATAGGAAAAAATGTGATTTTAGCCGGCCAGGTGGGCGTTGCCGGCCACTGCAAAATCGGCGATAACGTGATTGTGACCGCGCAAAGCGGCACCCACGGCGACATTCCGCCCGGCTCCATGGTTAGCGGCACGCCGGCCTTCGATCACAAACAATGGTTGCGCAGCGTGACTGCCTTTGTAAAATTACCGGAGTTGGCGCGCGCCATCCGCAGCAAAGGCGCCAAAGAGTAAGCAATGACTGAAAGCCGTACGGAAACAGAGAAAAAGCCGATTCGCGTTCTCCTGCTGGATGACCGCCATGACAATCTGATTCTGCGCTCAGCCATTCTCCGCAGCAATGGATATGAAGCCATAACCTCCGCTTCGGTGGAGGAAGCGGAGCGGCACCTGGGCGGCATTGACATTGCCGTGCTCGATTATCACCTTGGCGCGGGAAAATTTGGGACAGAAGTCGCCCAGTCCCTCCGCGATAAGCGCCCCGAAGTCCCCATTATTATCCTTTCGGCCACGCTGGAACGTAAGTTCGGAGGCGTGGAAGACATGCATTTGCTCAAAGGCTATAGCTCTGTTGACGATCTGCTGGCGGCGCTCCGCTCTTTTGAAGCCAAACGCCGCGGCAAGCCCGTTGTGGTGGACGCGCGAAGCTTTTTCTA
>DASRCD010000600.1:0-3271 GCA_035653315.1 Candidatus Angelobacter sp. | reverse complement strand
GCGAGCTGGGAAATAAATAAGTGCGCAATGCGAAAAATAATGCAGCTCCAAATGGTACCTCGCTATTATTTTCTATGACTGTTGCGGGCTGGACACATTGCAAACCATACCCGTACCCTGAAGGGGTAGATTTGCTGGGTTATGTCGGCTGATGTGGCTGGCATCGGCCCAACCTGATTTCCAATCTACAGTTGGCGGAGAATTAAAAATATCGGCGGATTTCTCTTTCCAATGTCAGAATCCGGCGGGTGTGGAAGTAGGTATCTTTCCTACGTATCTTCTCGTGCCCAGAGCTGTTCACAGATTAGTAAAGAATGGTAAGCATCTGGGAAAATGGGGATCTCAAATTGAATAGAAACTGCTTTCAGGAGCTACTTGCCATGAATCGCAAGATGCAGCTTTGGGTTGTTGCTTTACTTTTCTCCACAAGCGCGTTACTGCACGCGCAGGCCAGCCAGCCCAGCTATCCCAACCAGAAAGAAGATAATTTTACGATCAGGAATTTCAAGTTCCAGAGTGGTGAAGTTCTTCCTGAACTTAAGCTGCATTACACCACGGTTGGCACACCGCATAAAAATGCTCAGGGAGAAATCGACAACGCGGTTCTGCTGCTTCACGGCACCACCGGGACAGGAAAGAATTTTCTTTCGCCGTCACTTGGCGGTCAGCTTTTTGGTCCCGGCCAGCCTCTTGATGCCGGCAAATATTACCTCATCATGCCGGATGGCATTGGTCGTGGCGGCTCCAGCAAGCCCTCTGACGGCATGCATGCCAGGTTTCCGCATTATGGCTATCTTGATGTTGTGGAAGGGCAGTATCGGTTGGTCACGGAAGGTCTGGGCATCAAGCATTTAAGGCTGGTGCTTGGCACCTCCATGGGCGGCATGCAGTCATGGCTATGGGGAGAGAAATATCCTGATGCCATGGACGCGCTCATGCCCATTGCCAGCCAGCCTATTGAAGTCAGCGGCCGCAACATGCTCTGGCGTCGGCTGGTGATTGAGGCCATCCGCACAGACCCTGACTGGAACAACGGCGAATACCAGAAGCAGCCCACGCACTTTGAGCATTATCTTCCAGTTTTTAATTTCATGATCGATAGTCCGGTGCGCCTGCAGGAACAGGCCCCCACCCGCGCCAAAGCCAATGAGCTTTATGACAGCTACGTGGCAGGCTTCAACAAGGTGGATGCCAATGATTTTCTTTACTGGTTTGAGTCCTCTTATGATTACAATCCTGCGCCGCAGCTCAGCCAGATCAAGGCCAAACTGCTGGCCGTCAACTTTGCCGACGATGAACTGAACCCGCCGGAACTCGGCGTGATGGAGCGCGAAGTTCCTAAAGTAAAAAATGGCCGTTTCGTCGTCATTCCGGCCAGCGACAAAACACGCGGCCACCAGACACTCACCCAGGCGGCAGTGTGGAAACAGTATGTGAGCGAATTGCTGGGAGATGCGAAATAGAAGGAAGATGCTGCTTACATATTTCCAGGATTAGAGGGTGGAGCAGGCCCTTCAGGCCTGCGGCCAAAATCGCTATTAATTTCTCGGCTTTAGCCACTGGGGTATTTAGTACCGCAGTTATTTAATGCCAACCATGATCCTCCTTCACCTCGGGCCTGAGGCCCTGCTCCACCATTGAACTCAAAATGTCTGAAAAATCACCCAATGAAAGCATGCCAAGCCGCAGTCTCCTGGATATGATCGCCCTTTCCGGCTTTGATCGTCCGCAGAACATAATTCATCTTTTTGTTGGAGGATCAGAGCTGCACGGCGCTAAGGTCGGCACGACTGACGATACTGATCTCTATGGCGTCTATATATTGCATCATGCGAAGAAGCTGAATACTGAAGTGGAAGCGGCAGTCTCCAGTTCGCTTCTGCCGGAAAATGTAGATAGAAGCTCTATTTCAAAGCTTGTAGGAGAAATCCATCTGGCTTTCTGGAAATGACTTAGTACAAATTAAAAGACATTTCCATGTTCATGCTTGCAGCCACAGGTTTTCCGTCTTTGCTGGCCGGCTGAAAGCGCCACAATGGCAGGACCGCCAGGGCTTGTTCATCCAAACCCATGCCAAGTGGGCGGGAGATTTTGGGTTGATGTGCGCAGCCGTCTGTGCCAACAATAAAACTTACCATTACAGCGCCGGCATATTTGCTGCGCAACGACTCTTGGCTGAACACGCCATCAACCGAGAGCAGGACCTTGGGCGGCACAAATCCTCCCGATGCCGGTCTCTGCACGCCTGATTCAGGTTGCGGATTAAAAGAAATACCTTCTGTTGCCAGGTATTGTTCGGGAGTTTGCAGGACCTTACTGACCGATTCCGCCAGAGATGCTGCTGTCTCATCCGCAGCTAACTCCGTGATTGTAAGCGTTCCTTTGGGATGAGTATTGTTGTCCCGGCAATTACGAGGAATATTATTTTTGGTCTCAAGCGTGCCGATTTGTATCCACTCAAAAGTTACTTCCCGCTTTTTGTAGTGGACTGCCTGAATCTGTACTGCCGAGTCACAGGATATCTTCACTTTGTGCAGATCGCTCTTTTTGACCTTACTATGATCGGTGTCTCCAAAGTGCAGCATGATCAATTTTTGTCCGGTCAGCGAATGAAGGTATTCGTCCGAGGTTGCCATGGTGGGCGCGGGCGCAGCCGTCTGTGTAAATGCAACTGTACCCAAAAGCATGATCAAAAAAATCTGAGCGGGCTTTGGCAATGGATTGAACAAGACTTTGTCTCCTGGATGGATTACGCATTATACTAACCCTATGTCGATCTTTCGCGATCTCGCCGGCATTGCCAAAGGCATGTCCATCACTTTCCGGGAGATGTTTGCTCCCACAGTGGTAGAGGACTACCCCAACAAGAAGCTCCCTAATGAAGGCGCGGTATTCCAGGAACGGTTCCGCGGACTGCATGAGTTGCAGCGCGATGAAAACGGCCTGGAAAAGTGTGTCGCTTGCTTCCTGTGCGCGGCGGCTTGCCCTTCCAATTGCATTTATATTGAGGCGGCGGAGAATACGGAAGAGAACCGCATCAGCGGCGCCGAGCGCTACGCCAAAATCTATAACATTGATTACAATCGCTGCATCTTCTGCGGCTATTGCGTGGAGGCCTGCCCCACGGACGCTATCACGCACGGTCACGGCTTCAAACTGGCTACGTTCAACGCCAGCAATCTGGTTTATCGCAAAGAGGCCCTTCTAGTGCCCGTTCCTGCCGATGCAGGCAAACCGCTGGAGCCTGCTCCGCCTGTGATGCTGCCGGAAG
>DASRCD010000599.1:0-4947 GCA_035653315.1 Candidatus Angelobacter sp. | reverse complement strand
TGGTAACAGGTGATGCCGTGAATGACCTGCTGGCTATCTCGGAAGAGCCCAACGTCCGCATTATGGAAACCAAGGCGCTGGTCTGCAACATAAAGCCGGGCAGAGTGCCTCGCGGCAAAGGGGCACTGAAAGTATGGCAGCAGCAACTGGAGAGACCGGCATGAGTTCCAACACCACGGCATTTCTTACCGACTCCACTCTTTGCATCGGCTGCAAGGCCTGTGAGGTCGCCTGCAAGGAATGGAACCAGATCTCTGACGATGGTTTCGAGTGGAGCGGCCATTCTTATGACAACACGCAGGCTTTAGGCCACTCAACGTGGCGTCACGTTAAATTTGTTGAAAACACGCCGGAAATCGGCCTGGGCGGAAATTCCGCGCAGCAGCTTCCCGCCTGGGGCTTTTCTTCTGACGTATGCAAGCACTGCGAAGTGGCAGGCTGCATGGAAGCATGCCCCACGGGCGCGATTGTCCGCATGGAATTTGGGGCGGTTTACATTCAGCCGGATGTCTGCAATGGCTGTTCTTACTGTGTGGTGAGCTGTCCTTTTGGAGTGGTACAGCGCAATGAGAAGGATGGCCGTGCTTTTAAATGCACGTTCTGCTCTGATCGCCAGCGTGCGGGACTGAAACCTGCGTGTGCGCAAGCCTGTCCCACTGAATCCATCATGTTTGGCAAGCTGGATGATCTCACTTCAGAAGCCCAGGAACGGCTGAAGGTGCTTGAGGCGCGAGGCATCCATGATGCCGTGGTTTATAACCCAACAGAAACCAGCGTTAAAGGCATCCATGCATTGTTCTTATTGCGTGGCGATCCGCGCAGTTACAATTTACCGCCGCAACCGGAAGTGCCAACCACTTATTTGAAAAAAGGCTGGACCTCTGCCGCGATTGCCGCCGGTTCCATGCTGGCGCTCACCTTGCTCTCATTTATTGGAGGACGCCGATGAGCAATCCGAATCGCGTGCCGGACTTTGCCAGTGAAAGCCGTCTGGCTGAAATCCGACGCCAGGCGTCGCAGGCTGCGCCACTGGCTGGCGGCGTGGTTCCCATGGACGCGCCATTTCCTCCACATAAAGAAAGCTATTACGGCATTCATCTGCTCAAAGAGCCACAGTGGACCAATGAAGTCCCGCTTTATTTTTTTATCGGCGGAGCTGCCGGCGCTTCTGCCATGGTGGCGAGCGCGGCGGAACTCATGTCAGGCGATCAGGAGCTTGTTCGCAGCGCCCGTTGGGTTGCAGCGCTAGGCGGAATGGTTTCGGCGGGATTGCTTACCTCGGACCTCGGCGTGCCTTCACGCTTTTTAAATATGCTGCGCGTATTCAAGCTGCAAAGCCCCATGAGCGTGGGCGCATGGACACTCACGGCATTCTCAAGTCTTTCCGCCGCAGCTGCCTTTGCGAATTTCATGCGCACAAAATTGGGAGATGCAACGCCCGTCAAGATCATTGAAAACGCTTCCGGAATGCTTGCCGCCTCAACCGGTCTGGTAATGGCCAGCTATACAGGCGTGCTTGTGGGAGCAACGGTAATCCCAACGTGGAACCGGCACGTCGGCAGCCTGCCGATGCATTTTGCTGCTTCAGGATTGAACTCCGCTGTATCGATTCTAGAGCTAATGGGCCATGACAGCAGGGCCCTCGACCTTCTTGGCTTTGCGGCAAGTGCCTATGAGCTCACGCAAGGCGTGCAGATTGAAGTAAATCGTGACCGCATCAACCGGCCTTTGCAGCATGGCAAAAGCGGATTTCTTGTGCGCGCCGGGGGAGTGCTTTCCGGTCCGGCTCCGTTATTGTTGCGGCTTGCTTACGCTGTTACAGGAAACAAGAAATTACGCCAGGCAGCGGCAGCGTGCAGCATTGCAGGATCTCTACTCACACGTTTTGGCTGGGTAGAGGCAGGTAAAGCCTCTGCCAGGGACTATGCTGTTCCTCTGCTGCTGGATAAAACAGCAAGCTAAGGCTGCTGGATGGTCGATTTAGCAACTTAGAAATTAAATCAGCAGCGCACGATTTCCATTTCTGCTTCTTCCGTTTTGGAAGCAAGTGCCAACCCCTCGAATTTCAGCGGGCATCCCATCTATACCATGCGAAATAAAGCTGCTCTTCCACTGCTTGCATTTGGGGCCGGAGTCCTGCTGGCTTATGGCGCTACTCGCCGCAACCGTCTCTATGATCTAAAGAATAAAAACGTACTGATCACCGGAGGCTCACGCGGGCTTGGATTTGCCCTGGCGCGTGAATTTGCTTTACGCGGCTCTCACGTTACCGTTTGCGCGCGAGACGCCAATGAACTTCGTGAAGCAGCCAACCTGCTGGAACGCGATGGCCTGCAAATCAATACCATGACTTGCGATATTACGCAGGAAGCTGATGTGGAAGCTTTGGTGCGGGAGCTTGAGACAAAAAATGGACCGGTGGATGTGCTGGTGAACAATGCGGGCCGCATTGAAGTAGGGCCGCTGGAAACCACAACGATCCAGGATTACGAAAAAGCAATGGCTACTCACTTTTGGGGGCCGTTATTCTTTATGCAGGCCGCGCTGCCTGGAATGGTCCGGCAGGACGCGGGACGCATCGTAAATATTTCTTCCATCGGCGGCAAGATCGGCGTTCCCCATCTCACGCCTTATAGCGGCAGCAAGTTCGCACTGGCTGGTCTCTCTGAGGCTGTGGCCGCAGAGGTACGCAAGAACAATATTTTTGTCACTACGGTTTATCCCGGCCTGATGCGTACCGGCAGTCCGTGCAATGCCAACTTCAAGGGCCAGCACCATAAGGAATACACCTGGTTCACCCTGAGCGATTCCACGCCACTCATCACCATTGCCGCTGTGCGTGCCGCCAGAAAGATTGTTCATGCCTGCCAGTCTGGGCGCGCTTCACTGGTGATTACTCCAGCGGCAAAACTCGCCGTGCTTGCTCATGCCTTGATGCCGGAAACGCTTATCAATGCACTTTCCTTGGTAAATCGGCTGTTGCCGAAGGCCGGCGGCATTGGCTCCAATACAGCAAAGGGCCGCGATAGCCAGACGCTGCTCACGCGCTCCCCATTGACTATTCTGACCAAGCGGGCCGCAGCTGAGCTGAATCAAATGTCAGGCACGTAAGCGGGCTTGCCATGCTGATGAAAAAAGAAATGCTGAAAGGGGCAGTAAGCGTATGTCGCCTGCCCCTTCTTGAATGGATCACAATGATTTTATTGTGAATTAATGCTTGTTCTTTGAAGTTAACTTGGCTATTTATTTCTTGTCGCGATCACGTGATAGTTCCGTATGCTCAATAAGCCTTCCCAGCTTGCCGCAGTGAATGGCAACAGATGTTCCAGCTTGTGGTGTCCTGTCCGGTGGGCCCAGTAAGTAAGGCCGCCCAGCATGGCAAAGCTTCCGGCATTGTAAACAGCAGCGCCCGCCTTGCTCTGCACAAAAGGCCGCGCAATTGGGTTCATCTCATGGAAGCCAGGATAAGCCAGGCCTTTCTGGGTGGAAAGAGCATCGCCTGTGATTGCAATGGCTGCGGCGCTGAATGCGAATGCATTCTTAACGTCGAAAAACTTATGTTCTTGTGGCGCAAGCTTTGGCGTGATCAGCATGGAAGGCGCAACAGTAAACGCATTTGGAAGCGCCGGAGATGTAGTTGGTATGCTGGCCAGCATGACCGGTGTCGGGGCTGAAGGTTGATCATCCGCCGCAACCGGAGCTGCAATCGCCGCCGTGCTTCCCAGCGCCAAAAACATGGCGCATATTTTTATTAATTTCACGCAAAAGCCTCCCCAGTGCGACCTCCCTCAAGCAGCATTCCTATGCAGGCCGCATTCTTTTACTTCTTGTTTGGTAGTTACAGGAATTTTCGGCGGAAAGACGCAATGGGAGAATAAGGCCCTGACCTCAGTTCCGGCGTATTAGGGCCTTATCTGGGTGTGACAAAGGTAATAGCCGCCTGCTTATGGCCGCGATGAGCATGCTTTTTGCGACATCCAGAATACCTGCTGGCTTGCAGCATCTTCTCTCAATGGTTTTCAGCATCAAAACATTTCAGGATTCAACCATGAACACATTCCCGGTCCTATTGGGCGCGCTCTGTCTTTACGCCATTGCTTACCGCTACTACAGCGCATTCATCGCAGCAAAGGCGCTCGCGCTTGATGATCGCCGCACCACCGCGGCCCATACGTTTGAAGACGGGCACAATTATGTCCCCACGCAGCGCTGGGTACTCTTTGGCCACCACTTTGCTGCGATAGCAGGCGCAGGGCCGCTGGTAGGTCCAACTCTAGCGGCGCAATTCGGGTTTGCTCCTGGTTTTCTCTGGCTCCTGATTGGGGCCGTTCTGGCCGGATGCGTACAGGATTTTACCGTCTTGGTGGCGTCCATCCGTCACAAAGGGCGTTCACTGGCGGACATTGCGCGCACAGAAATTGGCTCATTCGCTGGACTGGTTTCCATGATTGCCGTGCTCTTTATTTTGCTGGTGACGCTTGCGGGCCTGGGAATTGTTGTAGTCAACGCGCTGGCCAACAGTCCGTGGGGCGTTTTCACTATTGGCATGACCATTCCCATTGCGCTGATTATGGGCGTATGGATGAAAGGTGAAGGCGGCAAAACCAATGTGCTTGGCCCAAGTATTTTTGGCGTGGTGTTTCTCATTGCCAGCGTGATTGGAGGAAACTGGGTGGCCCATACGGGGGCCGCGCACCTGCTTACATTCAATGGCCACCAGATCACGGTCCTGATGGCGATTTATGGTTTTGTGGCTTCTGTGCTTCCGGTTTGGCTGCTGCTTGCGCCGCGCGATTATCTTTCAACTTATGTGAAGTTAGGCACAATCGCGGTGCTGATCATTGGCGTTTTTCTGGTCCATCCTGCCATTAAATTTCCTTCAGTCACGCAGTTCGTCCACGGACGCGGCCCCATTATTAAAGGACCGTTGTTTCCTTTCCTATTTGT
>DASRCD010000598.1:0-5365 GCA_035653315.1 Candidatus Angelobacter sp. | reverse complement strand
TTTCTTTTGCGCTTGTGGAAGCGCCAAAGCTGAAAAAGGCAGTGCAATGGTAGAGGTGGCAAGACTTGTGGTGGTTCCAACAATAAAGTCACGGCGTGATGTTTTCATGTAAGGTCCTCAATGCATGTGCATGGTTGCTTTGGGGCGCACGCGTATAAACAATATAGCTCCAACCGGATGCTGTCCATAAACTGGCGTAAGAAAATCCGGCTTGCCATAAAAAGTGACTTGCCCGCCGAATGCGGTAGAAATGCCGGGAAGCCAGGTGAAATCCCGGTCATACCCAATTGTATAAGCCTGTATGCGCGCAAGAAATTGCTCTTCAAATCCGGCCGGTTCTGCCTGCTTGCCAAGCAACAATTCATTGGTGCGATCAACATTTTCAATCCGTCCCCACACCCGATTGCGGTCTGCAAACTGCAGCGTTGATTCCACCAGGTATCCATTGAAATTTTCCCCACCTCCCATCTCATGGTTTCTTCCCCAGATCAGCGAAGAAGCCCAATTTCCATTTATAAAAGGGCGGTTATACATCAATGAAGCCGTCATGCGTTGTACGTCTTCACCAGGATGCAACTGCTCAGGGCTGGTGAGATGCGCAAAAGAATACTGCGCGCTCCAGTTCCGCGCGGGCTGCACCGTCAACCGTGTTGACCAGGAATCAATCGCGCCTGAGTTGATGTCCCAGCGAAACTCATCGGGTTCGCGGCCATGAAAACCTGAAAATTCAATCCGGGCGTTTTTGTATGCAAAGCCGGTGGTCACAACATCATTCGCAATGTGCGTAGAATCCTGCAGATGATGAGCCAAAGTGGCTACTGGATCTTCTGATGCAGAAGCACGGTGTGCATAGGCGCTTGGCCCCATCGCAGGGTCGCCAACCGGAGCGGCATAAAAAGAAAGCAGCGCATGCTCTCCCAGATGAAGGTCGTAAAGCGCAGCCAACTCCATGATGAAGTCATGTGGATGCTGGCCATCATTAATGGGCCTGCCGAAAGCTGTTTCGCCCTGTTGAAAGAGCAGCGGATAAAACCGATCGGTCACCGTTGCCGGCTCAAGACTTATCATGGTGCGCAACGTTAACTCGCCATGCCCGAATTGACGCTGTGCCATCGGCATAAACCAATTGGTGGAGAAAACTTTGTCATAGCCTCGCGGACCGCTTTGCTGCAAAGCGTTCAGGAACGCAGTCCCATGAAACATAAACATCCACTTTCGCTTCATCACCATAATCATAGGTTCTGGTGCTGAATTTGGCTGGGCGGAAGTGCCTGCTGTTGCATGCTGCAGAATTTCATTGATGAAGGTTGCAGGCTGGTCTTGCTCCATGCCTGGCATATCCGTTTTGGCTGGTTCTGAAGTGTGCTGGTGTTGGGTGGCAGAAGTCTGGTCTTCTGGTCCATCACTCGCGAAAGCAGGGAAGTGCGCAAAAAATAAAATCAGTACTGAAATTAATATGACTTTCATCTGGTCCTTAACTTCAACTCAACAAATCAACAGGATTGAGAAATCTGACGTAACTTGGCAAATGTTGATGATTGACGGTCCAGAATCAGATGCGAAGAATAGAAGGTGGCCCTGGAGAAGGAGCAATCACCTGCTTTTCCATTTGTAAAGGGTTGCTTAGAGAGCGGAACGGAACAATAGCGTATCCAATTGTGGTGATTGATACGATTGCCGGAGAAGCGGGCGCTATAAGCACATCATTTAAGCGCTGACCTTCGCAGCATTTCTCTCCTGAGCTGGGTGCGGGAGCAGAATCATGGCAGCCGGAATGAATTTGTGCGGGTCCATCTACCATTGCCATGGAGCGCCCAAGGGAACAGGCGGTCTGGGACAAAAGTAAGGTGATCGCCGCAATGACCGCCAAATTGCTGTTAAACCGGAATGTCCGCCAGAAACTCACAAATAAAATTCCAGCACTGCTTGGAGATTTGATTTTACAGGAGCCTTCATAGGTACGACGTGGTTTGTTAAGTTGACTACGGAAAATGTAAATTCAGGGATGGTTTTGCATCACCAAAGAACAAGCGCTGTGCTCGTAACATTAATAAATTTAATGACCTAGGTAAGAGGATTCTCATTGCGCCGGATTAGAAAACCGGGATATATTCGCTAACGTACATGCGGCGGATTTTTTCCATTACGGCAATTTTTGCGTTGGTCTGGTCATCGCTTACGCCTCTTATGGCGGCGACGTGCACCGGAACAGGAAAAGCCATGTCATGCCATGCGGGAGAAATGCCGCATTGTGACCGCCCGATGCATGAACATCATCACCATGATGCAGCGCCGGCGGAATCAAAAGCGAGTTTGTCCGCGGTAGAAGATAACGCCAAATGTCCCATGGATTGCTGTGCTCCGGGGCATGGCCAGAACCAGGCCAAAGTCGCTGTGGTTTCTGCATTGCCATTGCCGGTTGTATCTGGGCACAATCCCGGTTACACCTCCATCAAGTTTGTTCGCACAGGTTTTTCTTCCCACACTGATCGTGGCCCTCCCTCTCATCTCGCCTGAGTCTTTCAATCTGATCTTCTGAGAGCTGTTTTTGTAATCCCTTGTGCGTATTTTGGATTGCCCTCTCTGAAGTTGATTTAACCACGGCGACGATATTCGCAGCCCAGCCATTGCGTGAGAGGTGCATCCATGCGTTCGTGTATTTATGCAAATTTTAAAAGTCTTGTTGTCCTTATTTTGTTGAGTTTGGTTCCTGCTCTGCCAGCGCAGGAGACAGTGAATTCCGCCAGCGTGAGCGGCGTGGTCACGGACCCGAGCGGAGCAATTGTTGTAGGCGCTACGGTAACTGCGCGGCAAACCGATACAAATCTGACCAGCTCAACAAAATCTGATAATCAAGGCCGTTTTCGTTTTCCCTACCTGAAGGTCGGGAATTATGAGGTTATAGTTCACCAGCAAGGCTTTGCTGATGCTACTCGCGCGGTATCGCTTACCGTGGGAGCTGCCTTTGAACTCTCTATTCCGCTTGCTGTTGAATCCGCACAAGAGACCGTTACGGTTGAAAGTGAACCTGCGGTGGTGGAAACAGCGCGTACTCAGATGGCGGGCACGGTGATGCAGAATGAAGTCAGGAACTTGCCGTTGAATGGGCGCAATTTCCTTGATCTTACGTTGCTGATTCCCGGAGTTTCTCCCACCAATACGGCCAGCACGCAGCTCTTTGCAGAAACCTCTGCCGTCCCTGGACAGGGAATTTCCGTTGCCAGCCAGCGGAACTTCTCCAATAGCTTTATCGCCGATGGGCTTTCCGCCAATGATGATGCGGCAGGTCTCGTCATCACCTTTTATCCGCTGGATGTAGTGCAGGAATTTCAAGTCGTAACCTCTGGCGGTCAGGCTGAGTTTGGCCGCGCATTGGGCGGCTACATCAACATGGTGACTAAAAGCGGCACCAATGATCTGCATGGCGATGTTTACGGCTTCTTCCGCAATCAGGACTTCAATGCCGCCAATGCTCTCACACATCAGACGCTGCCCATCACGCAAGGACAGTACGGCGCAAGCCTCGGCGGCCCAATCCTGAAAGACCGTTCTTTTTATTTTGCGAACTTTGAGCAGCGCCTGCTGAATCAGGCCGGCAATCCGGTCATTACCATCACACCGGCGAATATAACCTCAATCAACTCCCGGCTCTCATCCATCGGCTATCAGGGGCCGCTACTCTCTACTGGCGAGTATGCCAACCCTGTGCACAATACCAACTTTCTTGCCAAGGTGGACCATCGTTTTAGCGAGAATGATCTGTTCAATGCCCGTTACAGCTTTTATGACGTGAATGCGACCAACTCGCGCGGCGTGGGCGGGTTGAGTGCCGTGAGCGCCGCAGCAGGCTTGAATGACATTGACCACACTGTTGCCATCAGCAACATCTACACCTTTTCTTCCAATACAGTCAATGAAACGCGCGCACAGTTCACCAACAGCAATTTGCAGGCGCCTCCCAATGATTTGCTGGGCCCTGCGGTCAGCATTTCCGGTGTGGCGAGCTTCGGCAGGCTCTCCGGTTCTCCTACGGGAAGACTGGACCGGTTGTTTGAAGTCGTAGATAACGTTTCTCATCAGAAAGGTCCGCATGCGCTTCGCACCGGCGTCGATTTCCTTTACAACGATCTGACGATCACATTCCCGCAATCAATCAGCGGCAGCTATGCGTTTTCAAGCCTGGCCAATTTTCTTACAGGAAAGTACAGCACCTTCACCCAGACTTTTGGAAACCCAGTGGTTCCACAATCGAACCCAAGCTTTGGCGTTTACGCGCAGGATGAGTGGCGCGTGAATCCTCGGCTCACGCTCAACTTTGGTGTGCGTTATGATCTGGAGTTTTTAAAGACCATCACAACCGATACAAATAATGTTTCCCCCAGAATCGGGTTTGCATGGTCGCCTTTCGCTAATAGCCACACGCTTATCCGTGGCGGAGCCGGAATCTTCTATGACCGTGTTGCTCTGCGGCCTCTGGCAAACGCGCTGCTTTCAGGCGGAAACACCACGGACATCAGCCAGGCCCAGCTTTTGAGCACTACGCTCAACTTTGGCCAGAAGGGCGCGCCTGTTTTCCCGAACGTGCTCCCTGTTGCGCCAACCGGCTTGCCGGTAAGCTTCACCACCATGGACCCTAATATTGGCAATGCTTACTCGGAACAGGCTGGGCTGGAGATTGAACAGCAGATCACCGGCAAAAGCACGCTTTCGGTAAGCTATCAGCATCTTCGTGGGGCGCACCTGATTATTTCTGAGAACCTGAATGCGCCAACCTGCTCAGCATCAGTTGATCCAGTAAACCTGTGCCGCGCCAATCCGGCATTCCAGAACAACAAGCAATACACGCCAGCGGCAGACTCCGAATATGACGGTCTCTCCGTTTCTTATGTGCAGCGGCCGGTCAAGTGGGGAAGCTTCCGCGTTTCATACACATATTCAAAAGCGCTGGATGACGTGAGCGAATTCTTCTTTAGCGCTCCACTCAACAACTTTAATGTCCATCAGGATTGGGGTCGCTCCGATGATGATCAGCGCCACCGTCTTGTGTTTGACTCATCCATTCACACCTCTATGGCGGCTGGCCACACCTTCTGGCAGTCGTTCAGCCATGGATTTCAACTGAGCGGCATATTGAGCTACTACTCTGCTTTCCCGTTCAACATTGTGACTGGAGCAAATACGATTCAAGGAACTTCGGGCCGTCCTTGTGTGGGTCTGGCTGGCAACGCCCCAGGCTGCACGATTGACCAGATGATCGGACGCAATACCGGTACAGGCTTTGACGCGTTCAACCTCAACACACGTCTCAGCCGCACCTTTGCTCTCGGTGAGCGTGCCCACCTTGAGGCGATGGCCGAGATGTTCA
>DASRCD010000597.1:0-8523 GCA_035653315.1 Candidatus Angelobacter sp. | reverse complement strand
CACGTTTTTCTAATCATCCAAGCATTTTCGCGCAGGTGAAAACATGAAATTGTATGCCCGTGCCATTGCCTCAATCGGGATTGTGGCGTTCTCAGCAGCTTTACTCGCGCAGGAAACACCGGCTGCCGGCGAGAAACAATTGTCTTTCCGCACCGCGATTGAGCTGGCCATAAAAAACAGCACCATGAGCGGCGTGGCACAGGCTGATCTGCAACGGGCCAGGGCCACGGTGCGGCAGAGCAAAGACGTTTTTCTGCCGCAATTTGTGCTGGGCTCGGGGCTGGGCGCATCGTATGGATTTCCGCTGAGCCTGGAAGGCGCAGCGCCTTCTATTTTTAACGTGAACTTTCAGGGCGCGCTGGTCAATTTTGCGCAACGCAATTACATCAAGGCCGCCAAAAGTGACGTTGCCGCGACCGCCGCGCAAAATGCCGACCGCCGCAATGACGTGATCATGGAAACTGCGCTCGACTACGTGCAACTGGACCTGCTGGAATCATCATTGACAATTCAACGCGAGCAGCAGAGCGCCGCGCAGAAATTCCAGGATATTGTTGGCCAGCGCGTACAAGCTGGGCTTGATAGTCCTGTGGAAACAACGCGCGCCAAACTTGCCGGCGCCAGGACAAAACTTGACATTGCGCAGACGCAGGCAGCGGCTGACCAGTTGCGTTTGCGGCTCTCCCAACTTACAGGCCTGCCCGTAACGGCAATCCAGACTTCCACGGAAAGCATTCCGGAATTGCCCGCCATCGCTCAAGACCAGGATTTACCGGGTGAAGCGGTAAAAAACAGTCCTACGGTAAAAATTGCGGAAGCCGCTGCCGATGCTAAAGCGTTTCGTGCAAAAGCGGAGCATGACCAGTTGTATCCAGCGATAGATTTTGTTGGACAATATGCCGTGCTGGCGCGGTTTAACAACTACGATCAGTTCTTCCAAAAATTTCAACGTCACAATGTGACTGCCGGCGTGGCTGTGCGGTTTCCATTTTTTAATCCAGTGCAACATGCTGCCGCCGATGTGGCAAAAGCGGATGCGGTGAAATCTCGCAAAGAGGCGCAGAACGTCAAAGAACAAGTCAGCGCGGACACGCTGAAGCTGCAACGGTCCATCCAGCAATTGGCCGCGGCGCGAGATGTAGCGCAGCTTGAGCATCAACTGGCGCAAGCGGACATTGAAGCTACGCACGCAAAAATTGAAAGCGGCGGGGCCAGCATCAAGGATGAGCAAAACGCGCTGGTGGTGGAACACGAGCGCTATACCGCGTATCTGAACTCCACGTTTGAGCTGGATCGCGCGGAGATCCAGCTCATGCGACAGGCCGGCCAGTTGGAAAGCTGGGCGCTTGCGCCAGGAAGACGCTGATTACGGCGCCATAACCCCGGAAGAGCGCAAGGCGAGCCAGCCCAGGATTGAACCAATGAACAAAACGGCAAGCGTGAATGCAATCACCCCCGCAACCATTACTGGAAAAAGCGAATGAATCTCCAGTGCCGTCTGCTTCGCCTGTTTTATGGCCATGTTAGGTGGTGCAGGCGAGACGGTCCTGCGAGGTGTCGGCTCACTCACTTTTTCCAGTACGGCGGTGCTCATATTGCCTCCAGTTGCAGCCACTTTAACCCGTGCGCCAAAGGCGTGCTGTGATCTCCGTCACGCACACGAGTGACGCCTGTTTTTTTCTTCAAACGTCATACACTCCCGGAAATAATCAATCGATATCAACCGGTAAAGCGTAATCAACGCGCTGCATTTTTCTTTAAGGGCAATTTCGCAAGCAGTGCTGCTGCCTGCTGTTTATGCGGGTTTAAGCATTTTCAGCAGCTCTCTTAATCTTATGCAATCCGACGTTTGCCACTGCAACTCAGGGTAAAAGTGCGGCATCTTTTCAGGCAAAGGATGGGTACTCGCATGAAACGCAATCTCCTCTCCGCCGCGCTCCTGCTGTTGCTGACCGCAGCCGGATTGAGCGCACAACAAACCGTGCCCCGGGACACGGAAATCAAGGTCCGCACCGACACGGCAATTCCAGCAAAGCCCGCGGCCAACGCTCGATATACCGCGACTGTGAGCAAAGACGTTGCGGATGGTTCCGGCAACGTGATTATTCCGCGCGGCGCACGCGCGCATCTTGTGGCTGTTGCCTCTGAAGACGGCAAAGACACTACCCTTGACCTGCGTTCCGTAAGCTTTAATGGCCACTCCTATCTTCTGGAAGCTCCAGGAGAATCTGAAGGCGGAACTCCCGGCGGCCTGGGCGCGAACAAGCGCACCGGCAAATATGTTGGTGGCGGCGCTGCCGTTGGAGCGGTGCTGGGCGCATTGCTTGGCGGCGGCAAAGGCGCGGCTGTTGGAGCGCTGGTTGGCGGCGCGGGTGGCGCGGGCGCGCAGGTTTATACCGGCCAGAAAAAAGCTCTTCCTGCCGAATCTGAATTGAATTACAAACTCGCCTCTGACCTGACGATGCGGCCAATCGTGAAGCACGCCGCGGCAAGCGCACCACGCAAATAAACCAGAGCGGAAAAAATTCCCTGCCACGACAACCAGAAGGGACCTTCAGCAGCGAAGGTCCCTTTTTTCTTATGGTGATTTTCTGTGCCGATTTTTCTAATGACAAGGTTCTTCGATGGATTTTTCTTTAAGCGGATTTTTTATGGCAGATTTTGTTATAGGAACACCGCTTAAAAATCGATAAAGTCGTCAGTGTGACCACCAGAAAAAAATCTACCCAAAAAGCGGGTGCAGCAAAGAGCTTTGGCAACATCCTGACCCACCTGAAATGGGACGATACCGAGCAGGAACTCCTGAAAACCCGCTTCACCATACAAATTCATCAAATCTTGCATGAACGCGGCCTCACGCAGAAAGAAGCAGGAAAGGTGCTGGGGATCGCGCAATCCCAGGTGTCCGCGCTGGCGCGCAATCGCGCGGGAAACTTTTCTGTTGGACGGCTGATGGAGTTCCTGACTTTGCTGGGGCAGGACATTAAGATCACCGTGACGCCGGCAGGAAAAGAACGAGGCGAGATATCCGTGGTGTAGCAAAATCGTTCCCGATCTATTCCTTCCTCTGCGTCCTTTGCGCCCTCTGCGGTAAAAAGGTTTTGATCCGCAGGCGAGGGCACCTGCGTTCCACAAGCTTTTTAATGGCTGTTCTTCTATAGTGCAATCTTTGAATAGACTGCCGTTACCGCATGACATTGCCGTGATCGGAAATAGTCTAAATAAAACCACCACAGGCAGGAGTGCCTGTGCCACATAGGAATGAGATTGGGTGATCGCCAAGATCGCGCGACATCGCCGTCATCGGAAAACAAAACCTTTTCTACTACAGATTACAAAACCTTGCCACGGATCAACACAGATCAAACTGATACGAAAGGCTATTGACTACCACGGATGCGAGTGTATCAGGCATCTACTCAATCAAGAAATGTTTCCTAACAAGAATTACCTTGCAAGTTCCTGCTGGGTGGGCGATCTTTGGCTGGGATGGAGATGCTTTATCTGCTTTTATAGGAGAAATCTATTATGCAAACTACCCAGATACGGGTATTTTTTGCTTCTTTCACCAAGCTATTTCTAGTTTGTTTGCTATTCCCTTCTATCCGTTTATGGTCCCAGGATTCACCAGGGCGCTTTGAGGTGGGCGCGAATCTTACTGTACTGAATATTGGCTTGATTGAAGGCGAAGTGGGTGGAGGGGTAGATCCAATTGTGCCTTCTGTAATAAGGGTGGCGGCATTTGGGCCCGGCGTGGAGGGCGATTTTAACTTTGGGCGCCATTTTGCGCTGGACGGCAGCTATAGCTGGCTGCCCACCACGCCATCGCACATTATGACTGGTTTGTTTGGCGCAAAAGTGGGCACGCGCACCCAGCATTTTGGTTTCTTCGGCAAAGTGCGCCCAGGGTTTATCAGCTTTAGCAACACCCTGCGCGAGGCTACCACTGTGACTGATCTCACAAACTTTGCTATATCCGAAACAACTCGATCCGCCCGGTTGACCGAACGGGCGCTGGATGTTGGCGGTGTTCTGGAATACTATCCGGCGCGCCATTGGGCATTCCGCTGGGATTTTGGCGATACCATTGCTTTTGAGGAAAGAGGGCTGCGCGTAACGGATATTGTCAGCGGCACTCCAACCTTGGTGTTCCAGATCCCTGGCGGCACAGTCAATAATTTTCAATTCAGCACGGGCGTGCATTACCGGTTCTAGAAGAGTAGCGAAGCGTATTTTCCACCTTGGCAAGGGAAGCTGCCGTATCTTATGGCAACGCTTCCCTTTTACTTTGATCGGCAAGGCAAGCTTGCAAAATCAGCAGCTTCGGTCTGGCGCAACTGTGAATTTCGTCACTTGGGTGAGCTGGCCTACCATTCTGATTACATTCGAACCCGGCAGTTCCCCGCCCAATGCGCCTATTCCCCATTGGCCTACCGCCTGTAACCGCTTGGAATCTCTGGACTTTAGCGACCAGCAAAGGATGTTAATATAAGGAGCAGGACAGACATGCCATTAAAAACACTATTCCTGAATCCTCCGTCGTTTGAGAACTTTGACGGTGGCGCCAGTTCACGCTGGCCGGCCACCCGCGAGATTGAGTCATACTGGTATCCGGTATGGCTGGCGTATCCGGCTGGAATGCTGGAAGGCTCACGCCTGCTGGACGCGCCTCCGCACCACGTGAGCGCAGAAGAGACCATTGAGCTGGGCAAACAGTATGAGTTCCTGGTGCTGTTTACCAGCACGCCGGGATTTCCGGGTGACATTCAGCTTGTAACCAAGATGAAAGAGGCCAATCCCAGGCTGAAAGTGGCGTTTGTGGGCCCGCATGTGACCACGCTACCGGAGCGTTCACTGAATGAGTGCCCGGCAATTGATTTTGTCTGCCGCCGCGAATTTGATTATTCCGTGGTGGAGTACGCCAATGGCAAGCCGCTGTCTGAAATTATTGGCATTTCCTACCGTGACGCAAACGGCAAAGTAGTCCACAATCCTGACCGGCCTGATGTAATGGACCTGGACGCACTGCCGGACGTGACCGATGTTTACTATCGTGACATGGACGTGCGCCGCTATAACGTGCCGTTCCTGCTCTATCCATTTGTGGCGCTGTACACCACGCGCGGCTGCCCGGCGCAGTGCACCTTCTGCCTGTGGCCGCAGACTTTGAGCGGACATCCGTGGCGCAAGCGTTCAACAGATTCCGTGGCACGCGAAATGGCCAAAGCAAAAGAATATTGGCCATATGTAAAAGAATACTTTTTTGACGATGACACCTTTAATATCCAGAAGGCCCGCACTGTTGAGCTGTGCAGCAAGCTTAAGCCGCTGAACCTTACTTGGAGTTGCACGTCGCGCGTGACCACCGACTACGAAACGCTGAAAGCCCAGAAAGAAGCAGGCTGCCGGCTGTTGATCGTCGGTTATGAATCGGGCGATCCGCAGATTTTAAAGAACATCAAGAAGGGTGCAACGGTTGAGCGCGCGCGCCAGTTCACCAAAGACACAAAGAAGCTTGGCCTTGTGGTGCATGGAGATTTCATTCTTGGGCTTCCGGGCGAAAGCCGTGAGTCCATCCGCCGCACCATTGAGTTTGCCAAGGAACTTGACGTGGAGACGATTCAGGTTTCCATTGCGCATGCCTATCCTGGCACTGAGATGTATGATTTCGCCAAGAAAAACGGCTTCATTGTTGGAACAGAGAAAATGGTTGACGCTGGCGGGCACCAGGTTGCGCAAATCGAGTACCCAGGCCTTCCCCGTGAGCACGTGATGGAGATGGTGCACAAGTTTTATGACGAATATTATTTCCGTCCTAAGGCTGTCTTCCGCATTGTGCGCAAATCTCTGTTTAACGGTGAAGAGCGCAAGCGCCTTTACAAGGAAGCCAAGTCATTCATGAAGCTGCGCGCGGCGCGCAACAAAGCTACCAAAGAAATGCTGGCGGCAAAACGGAATGCGCCGGAGAAGCCGCGCCAGGCTGAAGTCGCTGGCGACTAGCGAGCCTGCAGGCGAGTAAAGCATCCCCGCAGCTCAGCATTGCTAACTGAGCCTAGTCGGCTCGCTGACAGGAGTTCGCCATGCAGGAACAGGATAAAGTCGGCAAAGCGCGCATCATCGGTTACGGTGTTGGCCTGGCAGCTTTGGTTGTAGTAACGCTATGGAAATTTCTTGTTCGATAAAATTCTGCAAGCCACGCCCACTCCGGCGGCAGCATAAACGGATGTTCGCTTGAAGCTAAAAAAAATCCTCATTTATCTTGCCATTGCCTGCTGCAACGGCACTGGTGACGTGCTGCTCAAGCGCGGCATGGACGACCTGGGTGAAATTCATCTCAGCAACTGGCCGCACATCTTTACTGCATTCACTGACCCCTGGATCATTCTCGGCATCGTCTGCCTCACCGGCTTTTTTTATTCCTATCTCACCGCGCTTTCCTGGGCCGATCTCACTTTTGTTCTTCCCGCAACGGCTTTTGGTTACGTGGTCACGGCATTTCTCTCGCGCGTCTTTCTGCATGAAGCCGTCAGCCCCTGGCGATGGGCCGGCGTAATCCTCATCACCTGCGGCGTTGGACTGGTCGCCCGTGGTCCTTCGCTCACAGAGCGGCAGGAGACATCCTCAGGTCATTCAAGCTCTGCCCAGCATCAAGCTTCTGCGCTTACCAATCGCAGCACAAATTCTCCGCTCGCCCTAAAGAAGGAGCAGCATGAGCTCGCTTAAGCTCTGGATCGCCATCGGCATGCTCGTGCTCGCATCCAGCATGGGTGACGTAATGCTCTCAGCCGCCATGAAGCGAATCGGCGATCTTGATGAAATCCGCTCCAGGCAGGGCCTTCTTGCTGTGGTAAGCCATGTGCTGCGCGAAAAACTTTTTCTGCTGGGACTCTCCTGCCTCATCTTCAGCTTCTTCTGTCTGCTCACCGCGCTTTCCTGGGGCGATGCCAGCCTTGTCGCGCCCGCCTCCGCCTCGCTTACCTATATCTGCTCGGCAATCCTGGCAAAATTTATTTTGCATGAAAATGTTGATCGCCGCCGCTGGCTCTCCGCCGCGCTGGTGTGCGTAGGCGTTTTGTTGCTGGTGAAATAGCTTTTCTGAAATCGGAGCGGGGACCCTATATCTTTTAATTCTGCGAATAAAGCACAGCAAACGGCACTGGACGTCTGCAGCTTGGCAAAATGATCAATAAATAGACTCCAAAAGTGCTGACCACCCGCCGCTAACGCCCTGCTGCACACTTATACTGACTGAATGACCCGTCAGATTCTCGCAGTTATGTTGCTCCTGTTTATCTCTGCCCACGCACAGGATAAATCTTCCAACCCGCGCCCTCGCGCATCGGATATCGGGCTGAAAGTTGGCATTCTTCCCACTGGCCCGCTGAATGCGATCACTGACGTTTCTGGTGTTGAAGTCGGCCAAACCACCATAATTCACGGCGATGATGTGCACACAGGTGTAACGGCTGTCTTGCCGCATGGCGGAAATCTTTATCGTGAGAAGGTGCCCGGGGCAGTTTTTGTCGGCAATGGCTTTGGCAAGCTTGCCGGTGCAACACAGATTGAAGAGATGGGCGATATTGAAACGCCGGTGCTTCTTACTTCTACCACAAGCGTGCCGCGTGTAGCAGATGCGCTCATCAGTTACATGCTTGCCTTGCCCGGCAATGAGGATGTTCTCTCCATTAATCCAGTCGTCGGAGAAACCAATGATGGCTATCTGAGTGACATTCGCGGACGCCACATTATGCTGGAAGACGTGTTCGCCGCAATCAGAAACGCAAAGAGCGGTCCAGTTGAAGAAGGCTGTGTTGGTGCAGGCACGGGCACGGTATTGTTCGGTTTTAAAGGCGGAATCGGTACGTCGTCGCGCAAGCTGCCGGCCAAACTCGGCGGATACACAGTGGGAGTTCTGGTTCAGACAAATTTTGGTGGCGTGCTCACGATTGCAGGCGCTCCAGTTGGCCGCGAACTGGGGCGCTACTATCTGCGGGAAGAACTTCATAGCAACAACGGTGCAACGGATACCGGAAAAGGCTCTGTCATGATCGTGATAGCTACAGACGCGCCGCTCGATGCTCGGAACCTGAAGAGGCTGGCTGCACGCGCCATGCTTGGTGTTGGCCGCACCGGCTCTTCAGGTTCTGATGGCAGCGGAGATTATGCCATTGCATTCTCCACTGCTCCGCAGGTGAAAATCCATTCCCAGGATAAAGCTATAACCCGGCAGACTGAAGTTATGACAAATAGCTCAATGTCACCGTTGTTTCTTGCTGTGATTGAAGCTACAGAAGAGGCGATCTATAACTCTCTGTTCCGCGCTACTACAACCACCGGTCAAGGACACACAGTAGAAGCACTGCCTATAGATAAGACAATGGAGATCTTAAAGAAGTACAAAGCCATTCAATAGAGAGGTGAAAAAAATCAATTTCTTGACTAGAAAGCGGCTAAAGTCCGAAAAATACAAATCAAAAGCGCTGATTTCATCTATTCATTATGGCTTGTAATAAATAATGAGGT
>DASRCD010000596.1:0-2024 GCA_035653315.1 Candidatus Angelobacter sp. | reverse complement strand
AACAACAAAGATCCAAAGAACAGAACAGCCGCGCAGATGATGTAGAGCGCCCGCCATTTCAGATCATAGGCCAGTCCTGCTGTATAGATTGATACGGGAAGGCCGGTGATCAGGAGCAAACCCGCGGTCAGCTTGTAATTTTCAAAAAATGAGGTAAGAGAAGCCACAAAGAACAGCGCTGAAAGCTGGAGGCTTCCTAAATCGATCATGAAGGTGAGGGGAGTAAGATTGCCGTCCGCAGGCTCAAAGACCTGCACAAAGAAATGGACAAAGATCAGCCCCCATGCCGCGATCCACAGATGCAGGCGCGGCGATTTTACGTGCCGCCGAAGGGCGATAAAAATGCCCACCATTACCGCGAGCACAAGAATGGTAGGCAGCTTGTCGAGCAGAATAGCCATTTCTTTCAGTTTCCAGTGTTTTGCAAACAAAGCGTAACACGGGTGCATGACCCGTCAGGGTGGGTACTCATATCCAAATGATAACGTTGGTAACATCATGGACTATATTTGCCCTTTCCGGATATGACCTTTTGACCTTACTTGCCGGGAGCCTCTATACTGCAGCTCTAAGGCAATTTTGCTTAGTTTTTGGTTGCAATCCAGGGATTTGCCGGATTCAGATCGGAGTTTCAAGGTTTTTGCCTTATTTCTGAGGGCGCTTAGCTCAGCTGGTTAGAGCGCCTGCCTTACAAGCAGGAGGTCCACGGTTCGAGTCCGTGAGCGCCCACCATCCTTTTCAATTACTTTGCAGGCTAAAACAGAGTGTAGAGACTCCCTTGGCTTCGTCATGCGGCCCGAGGCATGGATGTACCCGGCAATTGATCTGGCAAGCGAAGTTTTCGCACTGCAAAAGACATCATCACGTAAGACCACCCACGGAGTAGCAGAGAAATTCCCAAGGCCAAGCCCAAAAACCAGAGGCCGGAAACGGGCCATTCCGCCCAAAGTATCACGCCTAATGCTAACGTCATAAGGCCATCCAATACGGCCCAACCCCAATGCACGAATCTCAGTTGTATTGCGGTAATGAGGCGAAACAATCCAATCACAGTGAAGAATGAAGCAAACAAAAGCGTCCAGGCAATAGCGCCGGCAACTGGA
Source organism: Candidatus Angelobacter sp. (assembly GCA_035653315.1). GTDB lineage: Bacteria > Acidobacteriota > Terriglobia > Terriglobales > Acidobacteriaceae > Angelobacter. The sequence continues at coordinate 921 of DASRCD010000596.1, read as the reverse complement.
TGAGTCAGGACCAGTAACCCGATCAGAACTCCTAAAACTGCGCCGGCAATGTGTAAAAAGACGCCGCCCCAGCCGCGTGCCTTGAATGCATGGATACCTTCAATAACGCCGCTGAAGAGCATGACCCAGCCTAATACCACCACTGCAGCCACTGTTGCAATGGGAACAACAAAAAGAGCCACAATTCCAAGAACAACCATAAGAATGCCGAGAACCAGAAGCCATCCCCATATTGTCCGCAGGTGTTCAATCCGGGCCAGAGTAAATTCAGATGTCATATTGAACTCCTGCCAGCATTAGATGGCAGGCACATATTGCAATGCACACCCAAACACCTCATGCCGAGTTACGTCATCATGGGTTCCATGATGGAAACGGTCCTCTTCTTCGGCTTTCTTCACTGATCGCGGATGAGCTCACGATCCCTTAATGGTACGCTGGATTCCTGGAGGCTGTTCTTGATCGCAGAAAGGTGAAAGCCACTCAGCCTTGATCGATGATTGATCATCGTTCACTTATGCGGTTTCACCCTCTGCAATCACGCTGTTCCGATTACGTTATTTTGGAGTGACCACTATTTCCTCTTTAGGAATGGCATCGATCATGGACTCACCCACTTTAAGGTGCTGGTTCACCAGCAGAGGAGGAGTATGCGCAAGCCATTCAGCCAGGGAAATGTCCTGATAATGGGGTGTTTTGAACATTTCAAGGAAGACAACATCGGTTTTGCCGGTGTTTTCAATATAGTGAGGCTGTGATTGCAGCACATAGCCTACGTCTCCTGCCTGGAAATCCATGGTGCGTGCGCGGGAACCCGCGGTAAACAGCGTCATGCGAGCCTGGCCGCTGATGTAGTACTGCCATTCATCGGCGTTTGGGTGCCAGTGCAGCTCGCGCAGGCCGCCCGGTTTAAGCCGGACA
>DASRCD010000595.1:0-2104 GCA_035653315.1 Candidatus Angelobacter sp. | reverse complement strand
CCCTATGGCGGCACACCGCCGACCCAGCCTGTAAAACCACAACCGCTCGCCAAACGCACGCCGCCTCCTAACCCACCACCTCCACCACCGCCCCCCTCTGATGAGGGTGAAGAGGACGAAGAAGAGAGAGGCATGCTGCGCATGTCTTTCATGGAGCATTTGGAGGAACTGCGCACGCGGATTATTCGCGCGTTGATGGGCCTGGTGGTTGCCTTTGTTCTCTGCATCGGCTTTTGCAAGGATTTATGGGACATCGTTTCCGCGCCCGCCGTAACAGCTCTGCAAAATCTTGGGGTCCATCCGCCCAATCTGGCAGTTTTGACGCCGATGGAAAACTTCAACGTTATCTACATCAAGCTGCCGCTGCTGTGTTCCATATTTGTGGCATCTCCGTGGGTGCTGTATCAGGTTTGGGCATTCATTTCGCCGGGGCTTTATAAGCGCGAGAAACGGTGGGCTGTTCCGTTCATTGCCTCAACTGCCGGATTATTCATTGCAGGCGGTTTGTTCGCCTATTTCGTTGCATTTCGTTATGGGCTGCAATTTCTGCTCGGCATCGGCTTGGACGTTCACGTCACGCCAGTGGTATCAATTAGCGAGTATTTCAATCTCTTTGTAAACGTGACGCTCGGCGTAGGTCTCGTTTTCGAGATGCCAGTGATCATCTTTTTCCTGACGCTGCTGCGTCTCGCCTCACCAGCCTTTCTGTTACGCCATAGCCGTTACGCGATTCTCGCAATCACCATCATTGCGGCCATTGTCACGCCGACTCCGGACATCTTCAACATGATGTTGTTTGCAGTACCCATGGTGCTGCTGTTCTTTGTGGGTGTATTTGCGAGTTATCTGCTCGTACTAAGGCGGGAGAACCGCAAGTTCCCCTGGCGCCTTGTCATTCTCGTTATTTTTGCTTTGATTCTTTTAGCGGGCGGCGTAGTGGCGGTGTTGTTCTATCGCTACCATTACCACTTCGTTCAGAAGTGGCCTTTTTTCATGAAGTGAGCTTCCAGTGCTCCGGGCGTGCGCGCCACAATGCCGCTCCGCCCAGTAACCCGTCTTCGTTCGGCACGCGAGTAACATGCGCGGGCAAGCCAAACGTAATATGTGCTGCGTTCCCTCCGCCAATATACAAATGATCGTAATTGAACAGTGATTCTAATTGCGGTATCGCTTTTTCAAGTAGCCTGTTCCATTTCTTGCGGCCATGTCTCTCGATGCCTTGCTTCCCGAAATCGTCTTCATAAGTTTTACCTTTTCGCCAAGGATGGTGAGCTAGTTCGAGTCCGGGCACGAGAATCCCGTTAATGAACAAAGAAGAACCGAACCCGGTCCCTAAGGTGATGACCAGTTCGAGACCTTTTCCATGAATCGCTCCAAAGCCTTGCACAGCGGCGTCATTGGCCACGCGCACCGGTCTCTTCCAGCGCCTCATCAGCACCTTCTCGAGTTCGAAGCCAACCCATTTCGGATGAAGATTGTGCGCCGTCAGAGTAGCCCCTTTTTTTACTACGCCGGGGAAGCCCACTGACACGCGATCAAATTGACCGAGATTGTTTTTCATGGCATCGAGCAGCTTCAGAATGGCTGCAGGCGTCGCCGGCCGTGGGGTCGCGGCGCGCTGGCGCTCACCAATCGGCTTCCCGCTTGAATCCAGCAGCAATGCTTTGATGCCGGTTCCACCAATGTCAACGGCTAAGGTGATTTCGTTTCCCTGACCTGCGGGCATCCGGTTTGCAGGCCTCTGGTTTGCAGGCATAACGATAATGTAGCGGATAACACGCTTTGAGCAGTAGATCTCTAATGCGCACGTAGGATCTACGGCTGAAAATCTTATCGAAACGTCGTGCAACTTGTACTTTTTGCATCCTTCGAAAGCTGGCTCACGTCACAAAAGTGTTGATACTTCGTGCATTTAGCACCTTTGGCAAGTGAAGTGCTCCACTATCAAGTGATAACAGCGCTTGCGCTGAGAACAAGGTTGCCAGGTCAGCAACCTGAGATCCACACAGAACTGGAGGCGTTGAGACGCCCAGGCGCTGTGATGAACAATTCAGGCTTGGAGGAGTTTAAGTAATGAGTTCGAAATTTCGTAACTTTTCTGTCG
>DASRCD010000594.1:0-2176 GCA_035653315.1 Candidatus Angelobacter sp. | reverse complement strand
AAACTTGGTGAGATGGAAGGGAGCAATGGACCTTAGGTCTGCAAGGCATTCGCGTTTGGCCTAAGGCAGCAGTTGTCGCTCGAGCAGTCCTGTGTACTTACGTGTGGTTTTCAACGCTCAGGCCGCGCGCCTTGAGATCATCGAGAAAAGTTGTGATGGCCTCCTGAATGGTGGTGGTTTCGTTTCTTGCATGCGGTAGTGGGTCAGATTGTGCAGCCTCTTCAGCAGCAGAGTGCTTCAGTTATAAAGAGGCTGCCGATTCGGGAAGCGTGGCTGCTGTATCTTCCTGTTCCAGTTGATGGGCATAGCGTTCCGCCTGTTCCCAGGAGCAGGTGCGGGCAGATTGGCGGATCGCGCCGCGATTGGGCAGTACGCCGCGGATCCATTTGGCATAACGGCAGCGGCGGTGATAGATATCTGCCTGATGCGGGCAATCGCGGTCGTGACGGGTATAAATCCTGAGCATGGACTCTCCACTTTCGTGAATTCGCTGGAGGGTAGGGCGGTACTGTTTTCGTGCCAGTTGGGATGTTCTGTTTTCGTTTGGCGGTACAAAAACGGTACAAAAATCCTCTCGGAATTTCTAGCTTTGTAAGCTTTTGAATTTAAGCGGGTTATATGGTGGCCAGGGACGGAATCGAACCGCCGACGCCAGCCTTTTCAGGGCTGCGCTCTACCAACTGAGCTACCTGGCCAATACGGATGGGTTACATACGTGAAGCTTCGGTGGGACTGCTGAAGACTTTATTCGTACGGAACGTGATTGATTATAACAACGACGCTGAAATCCCTCAAACCGTAAGCCAGGAATTCCAAACTGAAAGCCAGAAAATAGGTCCGTAGGATAAACATGGGGTCAGCAGGGCAAGCGATTTCGCGCTCTAATACACAGAGCGTTTTTGCTGCGTGTGCTTCCCGGCAAGCGCAAAACGCGGTTCAGCAGGCGCATTGTGGAGAATGCATGCGCTCAAATATTCGCCCAAAGCTGGGCCATGCTTGAAACCGTGCCCTGATCCACCGCCTGCAATCCAGACGTTCTCAAAATCCGGGTGATGATCAATCAGAAAATCACCATTCCACGTATTTTCGTATTGGCACACCCTGGTCTCAATCACAGGGGCATTTTCCAAGGCAGGTATATGGCTCTGGAGATATGTACGCAAATGTTTGATCTGGGCTTCTGGAACGGTGCGCATGCCTGTATCGGGATCAAACAGCTCACCATGCCGATCAAAAGCGATCTTGAAGCCTCTTCCTTCAATATCGGGCAGCGCATAGGGCAGGTCAGGATGAGTTCTGTGCAGCCAGACAGGCATTTGAGGCGGGCGGAAATCAGCGCTGCCTGAAGGTGGCCCCACAAAAAATATTTCCTGCCTGCTGGGGAAAATACGTTCATGCAGCAGTTCGGGAAATATTTTCGGCAGCCAGGGCCCACAGCAGAAAATAAATGTTCCGGCGGAAATAATTTCTCCGGAGCTGGTCCGGATTTCTGCCAATCTGCCGGTACCGCGCGGAGTTTCAACCGCCAGGGGCATGAAATCCACGCCACTGTTTATCGACTCATGAACCAAGGCCTGTACTGCGGCGCGAGCCAGCAAAACACCACTCGCTGGTTCCAGAATACCCCAACTCACATCAGGGAAATGAAGCTGCGGCCACTGCCGGGCAATTTCGCCGGCTGCTAACTGTTCGCACTCTACTCCGGCGCCTGTCAGCACATTGAATAAGCTTTTTAGATATGGATCAGCATTGCTGCCCAGCCAGAGCACGCCTGTCTGATAGAAAAGAACCTTTCCCATCCGATCAGAAAACTCTCGCCAGAGCGGCAGAGACCGCATGGCCCACCGTGTATAGAGTTCGTCCGGTCCATACCCCATGCGGATCACCCGCGTTTCTCCGCTAGAACTGGCCCGGCTATTCGCTGGCCCGTAGGCATCGACTAAAACAACAGAAGCGCCGCTGCGCCGCAGGAAATGCGTCGTCCACGCGCCAAACACGCCCGCCCCGATCACTGCAAAATCGTAATTTTTACTCATGCAAACTTCACTGCTTCTTTAAGTGCTAATTGCTTTTAGCCATGGCCTGTTGATAAATAAGCCGGGCTACGACTAAATCTTCTATTGCGCAGCCAACGCTCTTGAATAACGTAATCTCCTGCTGATGAATCCGCCCCGAT
>DASRCD010000593.1:0-10713 GCA_035653315.1 Candidatus Angelobacter sp. | reverse complement strand
GCCCACATCCAGAAAGTTGGCCGGCGATCCGCCCGCATATTTAATAATGTCCATAGTCGCCATGGCCAAACCAGCGCCATTCACCAGGCAGGCAATATTGCCGTCCAGCTTAATGTAATTCAGGTTGTACTTTGAGGCTTCCACCTCCAGCGGATCTTCTTCGCTGATGTCGCGCAGTTCTTTTAAATCTCTGTGGCGGAAGAGCGCATTGTCATCAAAGCCGAACTTAGCGTCCAGGGCAAACACGCGGCCATCCGTGGTGGTAATAAAAGGATTGATCTCGCACAGCGAAGCATCCGTATCCACAAACGCGCGATACAGTCCGGTCATCAGCTTTACCGCTTCGCCAACCTGCTCCGGTTTTAGTCCCAGGCCAAAAGCCAGCTTGCGCGCATGGAAGGGCTGAAAGCCGGTCGTGGGATCAATGGCTTCTTTCAGGATCGCCTTTGGGTCTTTTGCCGCAACCTCTTCAATCTCCATGCCGCCGGAAGCCGACGCCATAAATACCGGACGCGACGTCGCCCGGTCCACCACAATGCCCAGATAAAGCTCGCGCTCAATGGGCAACGTCTCTTCAATCAGCAGGCGCTGCACAATCTTGCCTTCCGGGCCGGTCTGGTGCGTCACCAGGCGCATCCCCAGAATTTTGTCCGCCCACTGTTTGGCTTCGTCAAGATTTTTGGCCACTTTCACGCCGCCGCCTTTGCCGCGGCCTCCGGCATGGATTTGCGCCTTCACCACCACGCCTTTCGCGCCGGAATCAAATAGTCTTTTGGCCGCAGTTTCGGCTTCTTCGCGGGTCAACGCCATCTCACCGCGAGGCACGGCCACGCCGTATTTCGCAAGAATTGTCTTTGCCTGGTACTCGTGTATTTTCATGTTGTGGGTTTCTAATGAAAGCGTTCTTACAGCGGGCTTGGGCGCGCTCAGCGGAACCTGTGATTTTATAGGAGGGGCAAGGCGTTGAGCAAACGCGCCGGTCGCGTATTTGAGTTGGTCAAGCGTCAGCTTCCCTTAAGGCACTGAAAGGCACTGAACTTCAATGAACCGGGATTTGTAACGCACAAGGGGTTGCAAACAGAGCCGCACTCATTTCTCAAAATGCAAACTTCTAATGTCCAAAGCGAAAGACAACGCCTGCCGAAATGGTTACTACTCCAACCGGGCTGCCGGCTGGACCACGTGGAAGAGCCAGGTCAATTTGCAGCAGGCGTACAGCAATGTGATCAATAATGCGCATGTCCACACCGCCACCGGCGCTCAGGATATAACTCCAATGCGTTTCTTCCGACGGCAGCAAATGGCCGGTTGTCCGGTAAACTCCGCCCAATCCCTGTACAAAGGCTGATACGATGTTTCTTTCACTGGAGGAAAGACGCGGGCCAGCCATGATAGTGGTATAGTCAATTTTCGCGCCTGCCGTGGAGCCCCGTTGCGCGCCAATGTCACCCACCAATCCAAATGGTGATACAGGCTTCCATACTGCTCCAGCGTGGAACCCGGAGGTCGCCGCATCCAATAAGAGATTGGTATTTGCTCGCGAAACCTGCACATAGGTTTCCCATGTATGGTTTTCTGACTGTGACCATGCTGGTATTGAAAAAAGGAACAATAAAATAATCTTTGCAATAGTGCGCTTACCCATGGAGCTATCACCTCAAATTTCTGAGGCGAAGCTTAAAGTTGGTTTACGCACCGCCCAAGCGGCAATCAGCGGCAAGGGTAAATGCCGTACTTTGTCGTAACCGAATCAAAGGTTAATTTCACCTGCCATTGATTGTTTCCCATGTGCCGCAGCGCCGTGCAATCCGGATATTCAAATTTGAATACGTAGTATGGAAAATCCCGGGTCGAGTGCCACCATGCTAGGTAAACACCACTCTGTTTTCATTCGTCGGTACGCAGCACAGCGAAACATGCAGGCTGTTAAAGATCGGCCTGATCTGCGAGGCATCTATCACTGCAACTTCAGTCTCACCAATTCCGTTTCCGCATTTATCCAACCGGCCGCGAGCCCATAATAAGGATGTCCACCAGTCTCCTGGCGCTTTGCTGCCAGTCCGGACCGGATGCCACATGGGAGACGCCAATCAACGCCCGCAGCAAATCAAATGGCTCAAGGTCTTTACGAATATCGCGGCTCTTGATGGCGCGCTGCACCAGCGAATCAATGGCTTCCTGAATCGGTCTGCGTGAACCCTCGTACAGCTTTGAAGGTCCTCCAACAAGCGAGTTCAGCGCCGGCGCAATGATCTGCTTGGTCGCTATGTAATCCACAAACAGCAGCATCCATGCCCGCAGCGCCTCCACCGGAGGCATAGCCTCAGAAAATTTCCGCTCTGCCGCTGCCAGCTTTTCCACTTCAGTCCGGTAAACGGCTTCAATCAATGCATCGCGCGTAGGAAAGTGCCGGTACAGAGTTCCCGCGCCAACCCCCGCCTCTTTAGCAATGTCGTCCAGGCTGGCATCCGCACCGGACCGTGTAAACGCCTCTTTCGCCACATCCAGAATGCGCTCGCGGTTCCGCTGCGCGTCCATGCGCGGCTTTCTAGAGGCAATTTTTTTCCTTTTAGTGGACATGCTAAAAAAATTTGCAACCGGAGACTGCCTCCGTTTATCCTATCTGTTGAATCGGAGACACTCTCCGTTTTAGCCGGAACGCCGCAGCCTGTCAAGAACTGCTTTTCAAGGCTTCCGGTTTCGAGAGGGGAGGAATATGAATTCGCTCACGCACTCCAAATCATCCTTAAATTCCAACACTCGCTGCGCAGACCTTATGACGCTGGCAGAGCGTGAATTGTCAGCATTCTTTCATGCCATCACCCAGTTATTCGGGGCAGAACAGGCAAAGCGCTCGGCCGAAGATTGGCTGCAGGAACTCATCGAAATTGATGGCCTGCCCACTTCAGTGAGCGAATGGCGCTTTATGACCGCCAAGGTTTCTGCCCGGCTTGCCAATCGCATGAACGTTTTACCACTATCGGCGGAACCACAACTTGCCTAAACAACAGGAGAAAAGAATATGCGTGTCTTTGTTACCGGAGCCACTGGCTTCATTGGTACAGCCGTTGTAAAAGAATTGATCGACGCTGGTCATCAGGTGCTGGGTCTCGCGCGTTCAGATGCCGGCGTCAAATCGCTTATCGCCGCCGGAGTTCAGGCGCATCGTGGTGATGTTGAAGACCTGGAAAGCCTGCGTCGTGGAGCAGCCGCCTCTGATGGTGTAATTCATACCGCCTTCATCCATGACTTTTCTAAATTCGAAGCTAATTGCAAAATTGACCGTCGCGCCATTGAAGCGCTTGGTTCAGCGCTCGCTGGCTCTGATCGTCCGTTGATTGTCACCTCCGGCACTGCGGTTGCTTACACACCAGGCCGCCCATCCACTGAGGACGATGCACCCAATTCACCCATGCCTCGCGTTGCCTCAGAGCAGGCGGCGGATGCAGTGGCAGCGAAGGGCGTGCGCGTCTCTGTGATACGTCTTCCGCAGGTCCACGATCCAGTCAAGCAGGGGCTTATCACCTATCTGGCTGCCGTAGCGCGTGAGAAAGGCATTTCGGCGTATATCGGCGATGGGCTCAACCGCTGGCCGGCGGTGCACGTCCTTGACGCCGCGCATCTCTACAGGCTGGCGCTCGAAAAAGGTTCAGCGGGGGCCCGTTATAACGCAGTTGCAGAAGAGGGTGTGCCGTTGCGAGAGATCGCTGAAGCAATCGGACGGGGCTTGAAAGTGCCCGTTATCTCTATGCCGCCTGAGAAGGCAGCGGAGCACTTTGGTTGGCTCGGCTTCTTTACCTCGCATGACATTCCAGCTTCCAGCGCGCTTACGCAGCAGCGGTTGGGATGGCGGCCAATAGGGCCAAGCCTGATTGCCGACCTGAACGCGATGAACTATCTAGAATCCGTCGCATGAGACGTAATTTCCCGCAGTTAATCATGAATGATTGCAACAATTACATAGAAAAAAATAATAAAGAAGAATGAAGAGGTAAGAATGGCAAACATACTCGAGTCAACTACATTCGGCGCAACCTCCACCACTGATGACGTTTTGTCTGGCGTGAATCTACAGGGCAAACGGATTCTGGTCACGGGCGCATCAGCCGGAATCGGCGTGGAAACAGCACTGTCCCTGGCCGCGCACGGGGCGCATGTAATAGGTGCGGCGCGGGATTTGAACAAGGCTAAAACTGCAACCGAGCAAGTCAGAAAAGACGCATCGGCCAATGGCGGAAGCTTTGACCTGATCGAACTCGATCTTGCCAGCCTGAAGAGCGTGCGCGCCTGTGCTGACAAGTTGCTGGCCAAGAGAGAACCGTTGGACGTGATTATTGCCAACGCCGGAGTCATGGCTACACCCTTCGGCCACACAGCCGATGGCTTTGAAACCCAATTCGGCACCAATCATCTGGGTCACTTTGTCCTGGTCAACCGGATTGCCAACCTCCTTCGTCCTGGCGGGCGTTTGATCAACCTTTCTTCCGCTGGTCACCGCCGCTCCAATGTTGACCTTGAGGATCCTAACTTTGAGCACACTCCTTATGAGCCTTTTTTGGCCTATGGCCGCTCCAAGACAGCGAATATTCTTTTTGCTGTGGCTTTTGACCAGCGGCACCGGGCTCGCGGCATACGCGCAGCGGCTGTGCATCCGGGAGTGATACAAACGGAACTGGGCCGTTACATGGAACCCGGACTGCTCGAAAAATTGGTCGAAGAGATTAGCCAGCAGGCCATTGCAGAAGGCAAGGGCCCGTTCCAATGGAAATCCATTCCCCAGGGGGCCGCGACTTCAGTGTGGGCTGCTGTGGTTGCTCCAGCGGATGAAATCGGTGGGCAATATTGCGAGAACTGCCATGTGGGCAAGATTGTCCCGGATGATGTGGCCATTACCGGAGTAAGTGAAGGGGTGCGTGGGTTTGCGCTTGATCCACAAACTGCTGAAGCGCTCTGGAAGAAAAGTGAAGAAATGGTTGGAGAGTCCTTTTAGTTCACAGCAACTGCGAAACAGTTGCAAAGGGAACGGAATAGACTCTTTACTATATGAAGCGGAGCGCGTAAGACCTTGAATATCATATTCAATCTTGCGCCTCCGTTTTCTTCTGTGATGAAAAGGCTGATACATATCCGCCGTCCTACCTGATATATTCACGTCATCCATGATCATTGCTGACGCTATCTGCAAAATCGCGAACCACCGTGCCTCACTCAGCCGGGAAGAATCCCGCACGGTAATGGGCGAGCTTCTTGCCGGCAAGGCTACGGATGCACAGGTTGCGGCGCTGCTGGTGGCGCTGCACATGAAGGGTGAGACCGTTGAAGAAATCGTAGGGTTTGCAGAAGCCATCCGCGCTGCCGCGCAACCCCTCTCAAACGCCGATGGCACTGCGCTTGACGTGAGCGGCACGGAACGCGACGCCCTAGTTGACACTTGCGGCACCGGCGGCGATGCCAGCGACACTTTCAATATTTCCACCGCTACAGCACTTACTATTTCCGGCGCGGGCGTGCGCGTGGCCAAGCACGGCAATCGCGGCATTACGTCGAAATGCGGCTCCGCCGATGTAATGGAAGCTCTGGGCGTGAACATTACTATTCCTCCCGCGCGCATTGCCGATTGCCTGAAGGAAGTGGGCATCGCTTTCATGTTTGCCCCGGCCATGCATTCCGCCACCAGGCATGTGCAGCCGGCGCGCAAAGACCTGCGTCCACTGCGCTCGGTTTTCAATCTGCTCGGCCCGCTCACCAATCCCGCGCGTGCGTCGGCGCAGGTGGTTGGCGTCTATTCAGAAGACCTGGTGGAAAAACTGGCCCAGGCGCTTAAGCTGCTGGGCTTGCGGCGTGCGTTGGTGGTCCATGGCAAAGATGGGCTGGATGAAATTTCCATCAGCGGTCCCACCAAAATTGGCGAGGTGCGCGGCGAGTGGGTCCGCGTCTATGAAGTTACGCCGGAACAGTTTGGACTGGAACGCGCACCCATGAGCGCCATTATTGGCGGTGACCTCAAAACGAATGCCGAAATTATCTGGAAGATTCTGGAAGGGGAAAAGTCCGCGCGGCGCGATATTGTCCTGATGAATGCCGCTGCCGCCCTGGTGGCCGCAGGCCGCGCTGACTCGCTGGATGAAGCCATGCCCAAAGCCATTGAGTCTATCGACTCCGGGGCAGCTCGCGCCAAACTGGGCGCGCTGGTGGAGTTCACAAACCGTAGATACCTTTAAGTCTTGTCGCTACGCTCAAGGCCGCTCTCAGAATTTTGAAATAAGGGAGGTCTTCAACCTGCGTCCAGCGGCTCCGCATGCAAGCCCGGCTCGAATTTATTAACAGTGAACATGCTTGCTCCAAACCATCTTGCAGGTATGGATTCCGAGCCTTGTGTCGAATGGGTTCATAGCAATTGCGCTCGTCTGATTCGTTCAACGCTCCGATGGATCTCATTGCTAAGACTTTCCTGAAGCAATTCAACTGAATTGCTCCAGCGCCGGAGGCGCAAAATTATATAGCCCAGCGCGTAAGCGCTGGGTAGCTGGTTTATTATGGCAAGCCCCGGAGGGGCGACATACATGTCTCATGCCTTTACCAAGAATCATCTTCACATAATTTTCAGCACAAAAGAACGTCGTAAGTCCATTACCAAGCAAGTTCAACCTGAGCTTTGGTCTTATATGGCGGGCATCTGCAAAAATCAAAAGATGGTTCCGGTTGCGATCAACGGCATTGAAGACCACGTCCATTTGCTATTTCATTTGCCCTCTACGCTGACATTATCGAAAGCTATAAGTTTGTTAAAAGCAAATTCCTCAAAATGGATGAACGAGAATGGCCGCAATTTCAGTTGGCAGGAAGGATATGGCGCTTTTAGCGTGAGCGAGTCGAACCTGGAAAAAGTTGCGCAATATATTCGCAACCAGAAAAGCCATCACAAACGAATGACCTTTGAAGATGAATTTCTTGGGCTACTGAAGAAACACAAAATCGAATTCGATCCGAAATATGTGTTTGGATAATATCGCCCCTGTGGGGCTTGACCCGTAGCCTTAAACCTATCCCAGCGCTTACGCGCTGGGCTACATAGTTTCGCGCCTTCGGCGCTGATCCTCCGGATTGCTTACCGCCCCCCGTCTAATCCGTGTTGATCCGTGGTAAGGGTTTTGACTTTGCATGGCCGCATTTACAATATCTGGAGCCAACTGCAAGGAGTCCGCATGTCGCTTTATCTCAGCCAGCGCGCCAGCCGCACCGTTCAATCGGAAATTCGTGCCATGTCTATTGCCTGTGAAAAGGTAAATGGCATCAACCTGGCTCAGGGCGTTTGCGATACGGAAGTTCCCGCGCCGGTGCGTGAAGGCGCAAGGCGAGCCATGGAACAGGGCATTAACAGTTACACGCGCGCGGAAGGCCTTGCTCCAATCCGCGAGGCCATCGCGGAAAAGATGCACCGTTTCAACGGTATTGATTGCGACCCGGAGACAGAGGTCATCGTAAACTCTGGTTCAACAGGCGCATTTTATGCGGCATGCCTTGCGCTGTTGAATCCCGGCGATGAGGTAATCCTGTTTGAACCTTATTATGGCTATCATCTGAACACACTCGTCGCCGCTGAGGCCGTGCCGCTTTACGTGACCCTGCGCGCGCCGGATTGGACCTTCCATCCTGAAGACCTGGAGAAAGTGGTTACGCCGCGCACTCGCGGCATTGTGCTCAACACACCGGCCAATCCTTCCGGCAAGGTTTTTACCCGTGAAGAAATGGAATGGATTGCTGATTTTGCCACGCGCCATGATTTGTTCGTCTTTACCGATGAAATTTACGAATACTTTGTGTACGAAGGCCAGCACATCAGCATGGCCACGCTTCCCGGCATGCGTGAGCGGACCATTACCATGTCCGGCTACTCCAAGACTTTCAGCATCACCGGCTGGCGCATTGGTTATACCGTTTGTGACCGGCAATGGGCGCAGGGCATTGCCTACTTCCATGACCTTATTTATGTGTGCGCTCCAGCGCCATTGCAGATCGGCGTGGCGGAAGGCATCCGCCAACTGCCAAAAAGCTTTTATGACGAGATCGGCAAGGAATACATTCAGAAGCGCGACCTGCTCTGCGGCGTTCTCAAAGAAATTGGGCTGACACCTTCCGTCCCAAAAGGCGCTTATTACGTGCTGGCTGATGCTTCCCTGCTGCAAGGCAAGACCAGCCGCGACAAAGCGCTTTCCTTGCTGCATGAAACCGGCGTGGCCACCGTGGCGGGATCGGCTTTTTATCACGGTGGTGAAGGCGAAAACCTGATCCGCTTCTGCTTTGCCAAGACCGATGCCGAGCTGGCGGAAGCATGTACGAGACTGCGGAGGCTTTCTGCTTCTCTCCGTCCCGATCGTAGCGAGGGAGCCCTATCGCTACGAAACTCTTAAAGCAAAATTATCTTTCCTTATGGTTTCTTTCTGGCTATAGGTCCCCTCGATTAAGCCCGGGATTACAGATAAGCTTCCTACACAAACATTGCTTATAATCAGAACCAATGAACTTCTCTGAACTGCTGCGCGGCCTCAATGTCTCGCACAGCGGTGGCGATCCTGAAATTTCCGGCCTTGATTATGACTCTCGGCGCGTGCAACCCGGCTGGGTCTTTGTGGCCATGCGCGGCGAGAGCAGCGACGGCAATCGCTACATTGATACAGCGCTTAAAAAAGGCGCGGTCGCCATTGCTACCGATTCGCCATCGGAGCCGCCGCGACTGAATATTCCCTGGGTGATCATTCCCAATGGCCGGCGCGCACTCGCTCAGATGAGCGCGAATTTTTATAGTCGTCCGGCGGAGAAGCTCAAGATTATTGGCGTTACCGGCACAAACGGGAAAACAACAACAACCTTTATCTGCGAATCTATCCTTCGCTATTGTGGCAAACCTTCAGCTTTGATCGGGACCATTGAATATCATGTGCCGGTCCGGGAGGAAATGCAGCAAAGCAGTGATCCAGCGCCGTTCAAAGTTCTGCCCTCGCCGCATACCACGCCGGAGTCGCTGGAGTTGAACCAGATTTTTGCTGAAGCTCTAGCCGCGGGCGCTACCCACGCAGTGATGGAAGTTTCTTCTCACGCGCTGGCCCAGGAACGGGTATGGGGCGTGCCGTATGAAGTGGCGGTATTCACCAATCTCACGCGTGACCATCTGGATTACCACAAGGACATGGAGAGCTACTTCGCCGCTAAAAGCATTTTGTTCAGCGGCTGCGGAACGCGCCCGCCCCGCGCGGCCATTATCAATGCCGATGATGAATATGGCCGTATTCTGGCCAAAAACAATGCCGCCGCGAGTGAACAGATCATCCAGTATGGGATTCATCAGGGCAATTTCCGCGCCACCAATATTGTCTTAAAGCCGGACGGCACAGTTTTTGATCTGGTCACGGCGCTGGAAACAGTAAGGGTTGAAACCGCGCTGATTGGTAGCGTGAATATCTACAATCTTCTTGCCGCTGCTGCCGCCACGTTTGCCTGCGGATTTCCTCTCACCCAGATTGTCGAGGCCATTCGCCATTTCAGGCAGGTGCCCGGACGTTTTGAAAAAGTGGATTGCGGCCAGCCCTTCACTGTAGTGGTGGATTATGCCCATACCGATGATGCGCTACGCAACCTGACTTCTATCGCCCGCGATTTTGTCCACCGTGGCAATGGTTCAGGCCGGGTGATTACGCTTTTTGGCTGCGGAGGTGATCGTGATCGCACCAAGCGGCCGCTGATGGCGCAGGCTGCGGCCCAAGGCAGTGACTTTGTGGTGCTCACCTCAGATAATCCACGGAGTGAAGATCCGCTCAGGATCATAGAAGATGCTCTGTCCGGCTTGCGTCCGGCGGGCACACGGTATCAAGTTGAGCCGGACCGCAAAAAAGCCATTCGTCTGGCACTGGAAAACGCGCAGCCGGGAGATGTGGTTCTCATCGCGGGCAAGGGACATGAGAAAGTGCAGATCACGCGCGAAGGTACATTCCCTTTCGATGATGTGCAGGTGGCTAAGGACGCGTTACAACAGATGAGCAACGCCACAGGAGGAAGAGCACGATGAAGTTGCCGTTATGGCGAATCGCCGAGTTCGTTGGAGCAAAAGGCGAGTGTGACCAGGAAGCAATCGCCATGGGGTATTCCATTGATTCCCGCACGCTCAATGCGGGCGATTTGTTCATTGCCATTGCCGGCGATCGGTTTGATGGTCATGAATATGTAGAAACCGCCCTGGCCAAAGGCGCCGTGGGCGCGGTGGTGAAGACAGGAAAGAAAGTTTCAGGCGACTCTGCCCGCCTGCTGCATGTTGAAGACACGCTGAAAGCGCTGCAATCGCTGGGAGCTGCGGCGCGCCGGCTTTGGGGCAAGCCGCTGCTGGCCGTGACGGGATCGGCGGGCAAGACTACTACCAAGGAGATTCTGGCGCATATTCTGGCCACGCGCTTTCGCGTGATGAAAAGCTCCGGCAACCTGAACAATCATATTGGCATGCCGCTACAACTGCTCAAGCTGGAAGCAGAGCATGATCTTGCCGTGGTAGAAATGGGCATGAACCATGCGGGCGAGATTCGGGAGCTGGGCAAGCTGGCGCAGCATGATCTTGCCGTGGTGACCACGGTGGCCCCGGTGCATCTGGAATTTTTTGGGTCGCTCAAGGAAATTGCCCGCGCAAAATACGAGATTATTGAAACGCTGCATTCCGGCGGTGTGGCT
>DASRCD010000592.1:0-3502 GCA_035653315.1 Candidatus Angelobacter sp. | reverse complement strand
CGCGCCCAATAAGGACAAGGTGGGCAAGGTCACGGAAAAGCAGGTTGCCGATATCGCCAAGCAGAAAATGCCGGATCTGAATGCCGCGTCGCTGGAAACCGCCATCAAGAGCGTGAAAGGCACGGCTCGCAGCATGGGAATTGAAGTAACACCGTAGCAATTGGCAGCTAGCAAATGGCAATTAGCTTAAATGTCGCGAGACAAAGCTAATTACTAATCGCTAAAGATAATTGCTATGAAATCGACAACACCACGGCTTCGGAGAAGAGCCCGAAAGCGGTGGGAGATAAGGAAAACAGATGAGTCGTAAATTAGGAAAGAACATCACTAAGGCGCGCGCGGCGGTGGAAAATCGCCAGTACCTGTTGAATGACGCCGTGCCTCTACTCCAGAAAGTAAAATTCGCCAAATTCGACGAGACGGTTGAGGTGACTCTGCGTCTCGGCGTCGATCCCAAGCACGCTGACCAGATGGTGCGTGGCACCGTGGTTCTTCCGCACGGGCTAGGCAAGTCGAAAAAAGTCCTCGTCATCGCTACCGGTGAAAAACAGCGCGAAGCTGAAGCCGCGGGCGCAGACATTGTTGGCGGCGAGGAGATGGTGGAAAAAATCCAGAAGGAAAACTGGACGGACTACGATGCCGTCATTGCCACTCCGGACATGATGCGCTCCGTGGGCAAGCTGGGTAAGGTGCTCGGCCCCAAAGGCCTGATGCCCAACCCGAAAACCGGCACCGTCACCACCGACATTGCCAACGCCATAAAGGAAATCAAGGCCGGTAAAGTTGAGTTCCGCACGGACAAGACCGCTCTGGTCCACGTGCCGGTGGGCAAGATTTCATTCACGCCAGACAAGCTGGTGGAAAACGCAACCGCTGTGATCTCAAGCGTAGTCAAGGCCAAGCCTTCGGCGGCAAAAGGCAAGTACATCAAGGGCGCATACATTTCGTCCTCCATGGGGCCGGGAATTGCCGTGGACACTACCTCGGTGGAAGCTTCAGCCAAGGCATAACTCACGCAAAGCGTTGCTATGCGGAGCGTGAGAGCTTCGACTAAAGAAAAGGATCTCTAGACATGGCAGTTACAAAAGTTGAGGCGCTATAAAGGCGTGAGCGAGGCGAGAGCCGAGCGGAAAGCCTGCAGCCGAAATCCCGAGCGTAAGCGAGGGACCTCTTAGTAACAATGCCGTAGAAAAAGGACAAGCCAAATGGCTGTTACAAAAGCAAAAAAAGCAGAACAGATTGAAAAGCTCAACAATGACCTGCAAAAAGCCAGCAGCATGATTGTGGGCACATTCTCCAAGCTCACCGTGGCCAAGGATTTTGAGCTGCGCAAGACAGTGCGCTCCGCCGGCGGTAAATATCAGGTAGTCAAGAACACGCTGGCCCGGCGCGCGTCAGAAGGGACCAAGGTGGCTGAAGCCCTGAAAGGGCTGAAGGGCGTCTCTTCCATCGCTTATACCAGCGGCGACCCAGTGGCCCTGGCCAAGGCGCTGAGCAAATACGTTGACGATAACCCGGAATTTTCCTTTAAATCCGGCGTGCTGGAAGGCCGCGCGATCTCCCTGAATGAGATCAAAGCCCTGGCCACCATGCCGGCGAAGGAAGAAATTTACTCCAAGCTGCTGTTCCTGATCAATGCTCCGGCGCAGCGCCTGGTTACGGTGATGAATGCCGTAGGCAAGAACCTGGCGGTAGTGGTGAACCAGGGCGTGGAGAAAAACAAGTTTCAGAATGCCGGGGGCGCCGCAGCAGCGGAAGCAGCGCCTACGGCAGTTAACAGCCAGGTTACGGATTAACTGGCAAGCAGGTTTCTCTGGAGGACGTAGTGCGGCCTTCAGGTATGAATTCATCGCTCAAAAACCTATCGTGGCGTCAGTCTGGGCGCATTGGAACGCGGCAGGGAAATGGGCGAATCAGCACAAAAACTGACAAAAGAGTGGAGATACACAAATGGCAGATCTGCAGCAGTTAGAAGATGCAATCGTAGGGTTGAGCCTGCTTGACGCGGCCCAGCTTGTAAAGAAGCTTGAAGAGCGCCTTGGCGTTTCCGCAGCGGCAGCAGCCCCGGTCATGGTGGCTGGCGGCGGTGGAGCGGCGGCAGGTGCGGCCCCGGCTGAAGAAAAGACCGAATTTACTGTGGTATTGACCGGTGCTGGCGCCAATAAGATCAATGTAATCAAAGCGGTACGTGAAGTCACCAGCCTGGGCCTGAAAGAAGCCAAGGACTTGGTGGATGGCGCTCCCAAGACGGTAAAAGAAGGCGTTTCCAAGGAAGAAGCGGAAACGATCAAGAAGAAATTCACTGACGCCGGCGCCACCGTCGAGATTAAGTAGCGTATTGCGGGTATTTTGGCCCGCAGCCGCTATTCTGAGGGCGAAAGCCCGAAGAATCTGAGAGAATAGAAACCAGGAGCACGGGGAGCAGTCCTCTGTGCTCCGGGTTTTTCTTTTTCGTCAGATTTGAATCTTGAAGGGTATTTCTGGTATCAATATAGATACGTTGGGTTTCTCCCAAAGCGTGTTACTTTCAAAAATTTTGGACGCAGGACAGGCGTGGTGCTCCCGCAATAATCGTATTGCCCGGAGTCGTAGCCAGACCTGCTGGTTATATTTGTTCTAGTTGAACAGGTTCGCCGCGAGCGGACATAACGGTCGAGTCAAGACGGGCGCGTACAAATCAATTTCAGTCATCGCATTTCGCTGTAACAGCGTCAACGGAGACTTTTGTCTCTGCTGGCGCAATTTGCTTTGTTCGCCGCCTGCCTCTGGACTGTCTTTTCAAGCTGCTGTGAAGCATTAGTTACCAGATTTGCTCTCCAGGTTGCAAGAGATTTCGCAACCCGTCAACGTTCGCCGCGCAAGGCGGACCCGAAAAAAGTCTTTAGGAGTTATTCATGCCGAACAAGAATGGCGCCTTCCGTCACCGTCTCGATTTTTCAAAGATTCCGGTAGCCCTGCAGATTCCGAACCTCATTGAGGTCCAGAAGCGTTCATATGACCGCTTTCTGCAGATGGACAAACTGCCGAGCGAGCGTGATGACAGCGGTCTCCAGTCCGTGTTTCAATCCGTTTTCCCCATCACCGATTTCCGCAACGTCTCTGAGCTGGCCTTTGTTGATTTCTCCATTGGCAATTGGGAGTGCAAGTGCGGACACCTTAAGGGCCTTCATCACCTGCGCACCACCTGCCGCAATTGCGGCAACACGGTCATTACTGATCCGTTCCACCCCGGCGATGTGCTTTGCCAGAAGTGCGGCACCTATAACGCGAACACGCCTGACTTCTGCAACAAGTGCGGTGACCCGGTTGGCCTGCAACTGAAGTATGACGTGGCTGAGTGCGAAGAGCGCGGCATGACGTATTCCGCGCCGCTGAAGGTCACCATCCGCCTGACCATTTACGACAAAGACCCCGAGACCGGGAACAAAAGCATTCGCGACATCAAAGAACAGGAAGTCTTCTTTGGCGATATTCCGCTGATGACGCAGAACGGCACGTTCAT
>DASRCD010000591.1:0-6670 GCA_035653315.1 Candidatus Angelobacter sp. | reverse complement strand
TGAACGAATTTCCCAGAGATCAGTGGCCGACGAATATTCCACTGCTTTACTACAGCTATCACATCATGGCGGGGCTGGGAACGCTTTTTATTGCAGTAACGGCCCTTGCCATTTTCTTACTATGGCGCAAGAAATTGTATGAAGCGCGCTGGCTGCTCTGGGCCATCATGCTCTGCCTGCCTTTTCCCTATATAGCCAACACCGCTGGATGGATGACAGCGGAGTTGGGCCGGCAGCCCTGGCTTGTCTATGGACTGATGCGCACAGCCGAGGGATATTCCAAATATGTACATGCCGGCAATGGATTGTTCACCCTTCTGGGATTCATGGGGCTGTATACAGTCTTGGCCATCCTCTTCCTGGTACTGGTCCATCACGAAATTGTGCATGGCCCGGCCAATGCCCCCAAAAGCAACGTCAATAGCGGCAACCCAATCACCGTATCACAGGAGGCTTGATGCTTTTTATCTGGTTCTGGCTTGTTGCCCTCATGATTACGGGATATGTAGTTTTAGATGGCTTTGATCTGGGCGCTGGCGTGCTTCACCTGCTCATTGGCAAGACAGATCAGGAACGGCAAATTATCATTCGCACTATTGGTCCCGTATGGGACGGCAATGAAGTCTGGCTGCTCGCCGGCGGTGGAACGTTGTACTTTGCTTTTCCGCTGCTGTATGCATCCGGCTTCAGTGGCTTTTACCTTCCTCTGATGATTGTGTTGTGGCTGCTGATTCTGCGCGGCCTTGGGGTGGAGTTGCGCATGCACCTGCAGGATACGGTCTGGCGCAATTTTTTTGACGGCTGCTTTGCCTTTTCAAGCCTGCTGCTTGCCGTTTTCTTTGGCGCGGCGCTGGCAAATGTGATTCGCGGCGTGCCCTTGCAAAAAGACGGATACTTCTTTCTTCCTCTCTGGACGAACTGGCGTCCCGGCCCGGAACCGGGGATTCTGGACTGGTATACGGTCATAGGCGGATTGTTGGCGCTGGTAGCGCTAACGATACATGGCGCGAACTATGTTGCAACCAAGACATCAGGCGAACTGAACCAACGCGCACATCGAATTGCCGGTCTCTTATGGCCAGTACTCGTGGTTCTAACCCTCATCAGCCTGCTTGCCACGTTATCTATTCAGCCAGCCGCACTTATAAACTATCGAAGCTACCCGGTTTTATTCATTATTCCTGTGGGAGTGGCTCTCAGCCTGGCAGCCATGGTTTTTAATCACCGGCGCAGCAATGATAAAGCGGCATTTCTTTCTTCTTGTGCTTATTTAGTTCTTATGCTGGTGGGAGCGGCTGCCGCTGTATATCCAAACCTACTTCTGTCTACCACCGATTCATCCCTCAACATTACTGTCTATAATGCAGCCGCTGGGCCATATTCGCTTAAATATGGGTTGATCTGGTGGACTTTCGGCATGGCGCTGGCCATAGGATATTTTATCTTCGTATATCGCATGTTTCGGGGCAAGATTTTAGCTTAAGCTGAATTCAAACTATCCAAATGCAAGTTGAAGCAGCGAATGGCTTCCTGTAAACCTTGATAGATATAACTTGATTTTCTGAATACCAATCTTCACAAATCAAAACTATCAATATTTCCTGTGCGGGAGCCAAATAGGTACCAGCTTAGGAGACATGCTCGTATGAACAAATATTGGATCAGTCAATCAGTTATAGTAGGGGCCCTCTTGTTTGCGCCGCAAATTCTTTTTGCACGTGAACCCAAACTAGCCGACCCTTGTAAAGAGATGAGAGCCACTCTCGATAACCAGGTAAACACGCTTCACAAACAACAGAATGAAGAACTCGATCAATGCCGCAAGACCAACGGCAAAGACTCCGATGTTTGCCGCGATCTGAAGAAGCAACAGGAGCTTGAACTGAACAAGGCCCGCGACCACCGGCAAACGGAGTTGAGCGGCTGCTCCGCGCGCTTGATCAACAGCATCAGCACGCAACGGAGAAACAATGAGTCCTGTGGCGAATATGTTCAGAACCAGGACAATGACTATTATCACGACAAACATCACAAGCCGCCTTACAAGCACTCGCCGGATAATCCGGATAAAAATCCACCAGTAGCGCATAATCCCAAAGCGCCTGATCCGGGCGCCCGTCCGCATCGCGACAAAGATGCTGATAATGCAAGGAACGGCGGCAGTTCCGGATCATCGCCACACAATGCAGGCAGCAGTTCAGCATCGTCTGGCAGTTCCCATGGCAGCTCAGGATCTTCCAACTCGGGCGGCAACTCGGGCTCGAGCTCACATTCGGCATCCACCAGTTCTTCTCCGAACTCTTCGTCGTCAAGTTCTTCATCATCGAGTTCGAACTCATCTTCTTCTGGCTCAAGTTCAAGCTCGAGCAACAGCAGCCCCTCTTACTCTCCACCAGCAAGCTCTTACTCGCCACCAGCACCCTCTGCGCCCTCACACTCTGAAAGTGGAGGTTCACGGCCAAGATAATTATCCTGCGCCACTAAACAAGAAATCCTCTACCGCCACTTGCGAGGGAAAGAGCAGGCCATAACTCCTGCTCTTTTTTATTGCAATTTGTTGTTCCAATTCTTCATGCTTATACTTTCATTGTGCAAAGCAGCGAAGATATTCTCAGTAAAAAACCGCCTGATCCTGACATCCGTTTCCCCTACGGACAGGACTCATATCAATTTGTTGAGGCGCGGATTCCTGAAAGCGCAGGGCCGCACCCCGTTGTTTTTTTCATTCATGGCGGCTACTGGCGCGCAAAATACGACCTGACTTATACCGGACATCTTTGCCAAGCGTTGAAAAAAATCGGCATTGCCACCTGGAACATCGAGTACCGCCGTGTCGGCAATCCCGGCGGCGGATGGCCCGGAACGTTCGAGGATATTCGCAGTGCTTATCATCTGATTCTGGCTCACGGAAATGACACGTTTGCCAAGCTGGATTTAAAAAGGCTCTGCGTTGCCGGTCATTCTGCCGGAGGCCATCTGGCTGTATGCCTTGCGTCGTTTGAAAAATCCGTGACGCGCGTGCTCTCGCTGGCCGGCGTGCTCGATCTTCGCCGCGCCTGGGAGTTGCACCTGAGCAATAATGCTGTCGCGGAATTTCTTGGCGGCTCGCCTACGCAGGTTCCCGATCATTATCATGAAGCCGATCCCGCGGAGCGTCCCATTCCCCAAGCCAGGCAGGTTCTTATCCATGGTACTGCCGATGATGCCGTTCCGTATGAAATCAGTAAAACGTATGCTGACAAAAAGAAAGCAGCCAAAGAAAATGTCGGCCTGATCACACTGCCCAATGCCGGTCATTTCGAGCTTGTCGATCCCGGTTCCAGCGTCTGGAAGCAAGTGGAAAACGCGTTCATCACCTTGACTTGATCTTGCAGAACAATGCACTTACGTTCCTGAATCATTTTGGCTTAATGCTTATCTGCATAAGGGGAATGACATGAATCCTGAAAACGGCATCATCACCAAGCCACTGCATTATGGCGTGGATGAAACGGTTGAAAAGATCAAAACATTTCTCCAAGCTAAAAGCATTCAACTCTTCGCTCTGATCGATCACAGTGGTGAAGCGGAAAAAGCCGGACTCAAGATGCCGCCCACCAAACTTCTGATCTTCGGCAATCCTAAAGGCGGCACGCCGCTTATGCTCGCTTCTCCCACTGCCGCCATTGATCTACCTTTAAAACTTCTGGTCTGGGAAGATGCCCAGGATAGCCGATGGATCTCATACAACAGCCCGGAATATCTGCTGGACCGCCATCATTTCCCTGCCGACCTGCTAAAAAACATCGCGACCATAGAGGCAGTGGCGGCGGAGGCTGCTGCTTAAACCAGGGAACTGTGCCGATTGATCGTATCGGCTGCTCCCGGCTGCGGCTTTCTTAAATTCATTCCCAGTGCAATTAATGACAGCAAGGTAAGCAAGCTGATAATTCCCAGAGAAATTACGCAGTAAATACACCAGACTTCCAGCTTATCTTTCTCAATGTGCGCCAGGTACAGTGAGAACGCCAGTGCCGGAACCGCTGCAGCCACCAGCAGCCGCCAGCGTTTTGCCAAAGCGAGCAGTGCCAGCAAAATATATCCGGCGATGCCAACATCTGCCACAGGAATGTCGCCGAGCCTAGCTAAGCCGCTTCTCTTTTCGGCTGGTACACCAATCTGCTCCTGATGCGGCACCAACCCGCCGATGACCGCATACGGACTTTTATTTACGGTCCCGCAATCCCATTTCTCATTAATGCTGCATGGTGAAGCTTCTGTACGATAATGCTCCCTGAGCGCCAGAGAAGCTGCCACCACTCCCGCAATAGCTAATAATGCGATAAGCCATCTCATAAAATTCCCCGATCTTTACTTCGTCAACCCAAACGCCCGCGAAACAAATTCTAATGACTGGTCAAGGTGCTGCGCCACAAATTCCCAGTTATGCCCGCCTGGATAAATGTGCGCTTCATGCGGAATGTGGCGCTCTGTTAAAAGCTTATCCAGTTGGCGCGTGCCCGCGTCGAACCCGTAATTGTCCTGGTCGCCGCAATCAAAATAAATTTTCAGCCCTTGCAGGTTGGCGGTCCGGGCAAAAACAAAAGGCGTGTTTGCCTTCCAGAACGCTTCATTCACTGGCGTGCCAAAAGCTGTTCCCAGAAAGAGTGACAGCCCGGCTGAGCTTGATCCTTGTGGCAATTGCTGCAACAGCGCCGGCATGTGCGCAATCACGGCAACAAACATTTGCGGATACTTAAAAGCACACCGCAATGCTCCGTATCCACCCATGGAAACGCCCCCAATCGCCCTTCCTGCCCTAGTGCCAATCAGACGGAAATGCCTTTCCATGTGTGGGATGAACTCGCGCATGAAGAAGTCTTCATACAACACATGTCCATCACGAGAGTTGATGTAGAAAGAGTTCCCCGCCTGCGGCGTTATGATCACAAACTCGCCCAGCCGCTTTTGTTCCCACGCCTCCTCAATGGCGCTTGATCCGCCGCTGGAAGCCAGAAAGC
This sequence comes from Candidatus Angelobacter sp., assembly GCA_035653315.1. GTDB lineage: Bacteria > Acidobacteriota > Terriglobia > Terriglobales > Acidobacteriaceae > Angelobacter. The sequence continues at coordinate 1,670 of DASRCD010000591.1, read as the reverse complement.
TTTGATCGCCGCCGAGCCCATGAAGAAAATAAAGTACCGGAAAGCGCTTGCCTGGATTTGCATCATAGCTGGGCGGCAGCATGGCGCAATAGCCGATCCGCCCCGCAACATACTTACTTTGCATCCCGCCGCATTCCACGCGCGTGGCCGCAAATGCATTAACAGTGGATAACAATAAGAAAAAAGAAATGCAGTATTTAAGCATGAATAAGAATAGCCGCTTGTGATTAGTTTAGCTGTTAGTCTCCGGCTCTATACATACAAAGATCACAGATCGCGGACAAAGCTCCCCGCGAAATAAGTTGAAATATAAAGTTGACCAACATACATGCTACATAGAAATAAATTTCAGCTATAAAGCCTTTGCCAGGAACGAATAAAATGACCGCACTCACCAGACAAGCTAAAAGCCAATGGCTAAAAGCTAAAAGCTGTTTTCTCAATCATGCCGCAACGCCTGCACCGGATCCAGCTTTGCCGCCCGCGATGCCGGATACAATCCTGCAAACAGGCTGACAAATATGGAGAAGCCCAGGGCAAAGGCCACCAGCCACCACGGCACATACCAGAAATTTTCCGGCTTAATGTCCTGGCGTTGGAGATAGATATTCGTGCCCAGGTTGATGGCTTTGCCGATCATCCAGCCCAGGGCAGCACCCACCGCGCCGCCAAACAGGCCCATGGTTCCGGCTTCAAAGAAGAAGATGCGTTTCACGTCGCCGTCACTGGCGCCCAGCGCCTTCATGATTCCGATTTCCCGGCGGCGTTCCATGATCGCCATTACCAGCGTGTTCACAATGCCTAGTGACGCCACGGCCAGCGCCAGGCTGCCGAAGATCAGCAGAAACATATCCAGGAAGGTAAAAAACCGCGTGATTCCCTTGGAGGCGTCCAGAATGGAAAACGTATTGAATCCCTGCTTCTTGATCTCGTCTTCCACCTGTTCTACTGACTTGCTCTTGGCCACGCGAACAATCAGCGCGATATATGTTTTGGTTTGTGAAGGGCGCAGCGTGCTCCACAGCTCCCCGGCTTGCACCATATTCAATGATTCCGCCACCGCAAGCGGCATAAACATGGGGGTCCTGCCCTGCCGCAACGCGCGGTTAGGCTCGCTGGAAACAATGCCAACAATTTTCAGCCGCAACTGCTTTGGCACCAGATTAAAGGACTGCGCCTCTTCATCCTGTGTACCTTCGTCGTTCAGGCTGCCTGTTTCATGCTCACCCTTTTTAGGCGATTTAGCCGTCTGGCCTTCTAAAGGCGCGCTCGCTCCCATTTCACGCGTGTGGTAGCGCATAACAATGTATTTACCCAGCAATTGATTTGCCTGGTCCTGCGTCAGCTTCACGTCCACGCCTCTGGGCTCGCGTGGCAAGTCCAGCAGCTCACGGCCAAAGTCGCTCAGGATAATTACTTCCGGGGCATCATGCGAAGAGAAGAACCTCCCCTGCACGTCGTCAAAAGCTTCACTGGAGCGCGCTGAATCCGGCAGCGTGCCCACCACGGTGAAATGGTCTCCCGTTTTCTCAGTTTCAAGGCGCACATCGGCAACCGCGCTGAAATTTGGATACACCTCAATCACATTGGCCAATTGCTCAAAGCTGTGCCGTGCCGTATCGTCCAGAGGTTTAGCCTGGCCACTGGCTGGAGCTGCCTGCCCAAATCTG
>DASRCD010000590.1:0-12039 GCA_035653315.1 Candidatus Angelobacter sp. | reverse complement strand
ATGCCATGGGAGAGATGGCCAAGGACGGAGTTCTTCTCCGCCGGTATGAACTGGGAAGCATTTCCGGAGATAGTTCGGAAACGAAGAAAAGTTACGAAGAAAATGGCGTAGCCACAGAGCGGCGTATTAAAGAAAATTTGGCAAAATACGAACAAACTGTCAGGTCGGCAGAAGGCCACCGTTTACTCGATAACATTAAAACCCATCTTGACCAGTATCTTGCCCATCGCGATCACGGCCTTGAAGTGGCGAGAAATGGAAAGCTCAAAGAAGCACTCCAGATCTGTTACCACGAAAACAAGGCTTCCTTTGAAGTTTTGGATTCGGATATTGCCGAAAATGTTAAGTTTAACCGTGCGCAGGCAGTTGCAGCAGCCAAAGAAGCCGAGAAAGATTACTATGCTTCGCGCGATTTAGTATTCGGTGTTTTAGGTGTTGCCATTGTTGTAGGCATCTTTCTGGCGATGTTCGTAAGTCGGATGATTGCCAATCCGTTGCGTACCATGCAAGAAGTTGCGGCGAAACTGGCGCTGGGTGATGTGGAACAAAATATTACGAATGACTCCAAGGACGAAATTGGTTCGCTGGCCCAGTCATTCCGCGAGGTTATCAAATACAACCAAGGTGTCGCCCACTCATGCGAGATTCTGGGCCGCGGTGATCTAACGATTGATGTCCAGGCCAAGTCAGAAAAAGACCTTCTCTCCAAGAGCTTTGGCACCGCGATCCATTCTATGCGCGAAACGATCATGGAAATGGCGGATTCTTCTTCCGGCATTGCCAGCGCGGCGGAGAGCTTTCCGCAACCTCAACCCAGATGAACAGCAATGCAACCGAAACCGCCGCTCAATCCAGCAGCGTTGCCGGCGCAGCGGAAGAGATGACCGCGAGCATCAAGGAAATTTCCACCAACGCGCACGAAGCAGCCAAGATCGCCGGAGCAGGCGTAAGGATTGCCGCCGATGCCAGCGAGAAGGTGAGCAAGCTGGACGCAAGCAGCCAGGAAATTGGCCAGGTAGTAAAGGTGATCACCACCATCGCCGAGCAGACCCACCTGCTGGCCTTGAACGCCACAATTGAAGCCGCGCGCGCGGGTGAAGCAGGCGCAGGGTTCGCGGTTGTAGCCGGAGAGGTAAAAGAACTGGCCCGCGAGACTGCCAAAGCGACGGAAGATATTCGCCAGAAAATTGAGGCCATTCAGGCGGACACCAAGGGCGCGATTGACGGCATTTCCGAAATCAGCAAGATCGTGGCCCAGATCTCCGATATCCAGAACACAATTGCCAGCGCCGTGGAAGAGCAGACCGCCACGACCAACGAGATCACACACAACATCAGCGGCATGGCCATGGCCGCCAAGAGCACCACGGAAGGCGCTGAATACACCAACAAGGCAGCGGGTGAACTGGCCCGCCTGGCCACCAAGCTGCAAAGCCTGGTGCAGCAGTTTGAATGCGGCAAAGAAGAGCGTTCCAGCAATAAAGCAGCCCGCAAAACGACTGTTCCAGGAGGGGTTATTAACGGCAGCGCCGCCAACTACAACTACGAAAATCATCGCGTGCAATAAGCAGCTACTCTTTACTTTGTCCCATCCTGCGCAGCATGGCAGGGTGGGATTTTTTTTGCTCAGAAACTTTGGCGGGAACTATCGGCATAGTTACCAAAGCGTAGCGTTGGTGTAAATGAGATTCTTAAAACCTCCGCCAAAGTGCCGAATGATAACAACAAGAAGTTAACTGCAAAGGTAAAGGAAGATATGTCCCGTACTCTCATTACACTGATAGCCCTATGCGTCCTGACCGGCGCGGGCAATTGCCAGAGCCAAAATTCTGACGCCAACCAGTCAGATACAGTCAAGGCGCTCATGAATGAAGTAGACCAGTTGAAAGCCCGGCTGGTGGCGCTGGAAGCAAAACAATCACAAACCACACCGGCAGCGCAGCCTGAAGCTGCCGCCACACCCACGCCGGAAGTGGCTGTAACTCCCGCGCCCGTGTATGCGGCACAGCCCCAATCACTCGAATTCAAAGGCATCAAGTTTCAGGGATTCGGTGAGGTAGGGTGGCGCGCCAATGACAACCACGCCGGGCAATCCCAGGTGTTCGGTTTTTCAGAAGGTCCCAACGGCAACTTCGCCACCGGCGACTTTGACTTGTTCCTGACCTCGCGCATTAACGACAAGACACTGGTCCTTTCCGAAATTGTTTTTGAAGCCGCCGATGCCCAGTCTTTTGATGTGAACCTGGCCCGCATGCTTCTGATATATGACTGGAATGACTATTTCAAGATTTCTCTGGGCCGTTACCATACCTCCACAAGCTACTACAACGAGGTATTTCACAGCGGGGCATGGCTGCAGACACTGGTGCAGCGCCCGCTGGCCGTACAATTTGCAAGCCAGGGCGGCATTTTGCCCACCCAGGCTATTGGCGCATCAATCACCGGAAAAGTACCATCGGGTAAGTTGGGGCTCAATTACATCTTTGAATACGGAACATCCGACACGATCCGGCCAGACATTAATAGCCGCGTTGGAGACGTAACGGATGAGAGCAATGGCAATGGAACGACCGCCGGATTGTTCATTAAACCTGACTGGGCCCCGGGGTTAGACGTTGGGGGATCGTTTTATCATGACCGCATTAACCCAACCGATACCGGCTTTGATATTGGCCAGTCCATCATCTCCGCACACGCGGTTTATACCACCCCCAAATTTGAATTCCTCAATGAAGGATTTCTGGTGCAGCATAAAGTCAACGGCCTGCGCACGTTCAACACGCCGGCGTTCTATTCTTTGATTTCTGACAACGTTGCGGGTAAATGGCGGCCCTACTTTATGTACCAGTATGCCAATGCCAACGCAACACGCGTTGTGCTGGATGATGTGGGATTGCGCCATGGCCCAACGGCTGGCGTGCGCTATGACTTCAACGCTTACGTTGGCTTCAAAGTGCAATATGACCATACGTTTCGCCGTACCCCGCTACCCAGCATCAACAGCGTAGAAACCCAGGTGGCATTCCGTTTCTAAAGAGGACTCAAATGAAAAGAACAAGCATATATTTCATCATCGTTTGCCTGCTGGCCCTCTGTGGAAACGGGGGACAGATCATGGCACAGCAATCCGGGGCAGTGGCCATCATCGTAAATCCGAGCGTGCCGGTTGACTCCATCAGCATGGCCGACCTGAAGAAGATTTTTTCAGGCGACAAATCCAGTTGGGGCAATGGCGTTTCGATTACTCCGTTTGTACGGTCAAACCCTGCCCATGAACGCGACGTGCTGCTCAAAATAGTCATGAAAATGACGGACGCGCAATATCAGGACTTTTGGGTCAAGAAAGTGTATAGCGGATCAGCGGCCCATGAACCAGTTGCCCTCATGACCAACAGCATGCAGCTTGAAGCTGTCCGGTCACAAAAAGGCGGCATTGCCCTCATCAATCTCCAGGAAGTAAAGGATGGAGTAAAGGTCCTGAAACTGGATGGCGCATTGCCGGGAGAAGCGGGTTACGCCCTTAGATAAATGGTGAGAATGATGAAAACAAATTTTAAGTACGGCCCCATGCAATGGTTTGTAAACCGCCCAATCAAGCAGAAGCTCATGCTTGTGATTGTGGTGGTGCTGGTATTGTTTGCGCTTCTGAATACCTTCACTTACATCAATCTTCTCAAAACCCAGACCTCCAGCGAACTGGTGGAAAAGAGCCACCAGGTGGTGGACATTGGCGCCGCCGCCATGACAGCTTTAACAAGCATGGAAAGCAGCTATCGTGGCTACCTGATCAGCGGAGATGAAAAATTTCTGCAGGCATTCAATCAGGACAAGGAGGTTTACACCAAACAGATCAACCGCCTGAAGGAACTCACCAGTGATAATCCTGAGCAAACCAAGCGCTGGGCTGACATAGAATCCTGGGCCCAGGCGTGGCAAAGCAACGTAACCGATCGCGGCATCATGATGAGACATGCCGCGAATGACGGCAAAATAAAGCTGGAAATCATTGCACGGTTTGAAGGCAGCGGGATTGGGCAGCAGCATTTTGAACAGATTGCCTCACTCCTGAAGGACGCAATCAACGCAGAGCGCGATCTGATGGAAAAACGTTCGCGTGAAACTGCGAATAAAAACCTGGGCATGCGGTTGCTTGCTTTATGGGGAACGGTGATTGCGTTCGCACTGTCATTCCCGCTCTTGCTGGTCACAGCACAGGCGATTTCCAGACCGATGAAAGAGATGAGCGCGATTGCTTCATCACTTGCGTTGGGTGACATCAGTAAAGAAGTCACACATCATTCTCAGGATGAAATCGGAACACTGGCAGACTCTTTCCGCAGCATGTCGGTTTACATCCATACCATCTCGGACGCCTGCGAAGCGCTGGGCCGGGGCGATGTGACCGTTAAGATTGAGCCCCGTTCAGAAAAGGACCTGATTGCAAAAAACTTCAGCCATGCTGTCGAATCCGTGCGGGATACCATCCGCCAGATGTCGCACTCCTCTGCGGGGCTGGCGTCATCAGCAGAAAAACTTTCTACTACTTCCACCCAAATGCGTTCAAATGCGTCAGAGACAGCGGTGCAAGCTGACCGTATTTCCGGCGCTGCGGAGCAGATGACTGTGAGCATCAGGCAAATTTCCGTGAATGCGCAGGAAGCGGCAAAGGTGGCAGGAACAAGCGTTAAGATTGCCACTGAAGCCAGTGAAAAAGTCAGCAAGCTCAATGAGAGCAGCCAGCAGATTGGCCAGGTGGTGAAAGTGATTACCACCATTGCCGAACAGACCCACCTGCTGGCACTGAACGCAACCATTGAAGCCGCTCGCGCAGGGGAAGCCGGCGCGGGATTTGCCGTGGTGGCTGGAGAAGTAAAAGAACTGGCCCGCGAAACCGCCAAAGCCACCGAGGACATACGCCGTAAGATTGAGGCGATCCAGACGGGCACGAAAGAAGCGATTGATGGGATTGCGGAAATCAGCCGGATTGTCGCGCAGATTTCAAGCATTCAGAACACAATTGCTAGCGCCGTGGAGGAGCAAACCTCAACAACCAATGAGATCACCAATAACATTGGAGGAATGGCACTGGCGGCCAAAGGCACAACAGAAGGCGCTGAATACACCAACAGCGCCGCGGGTGAACTGGCGAGCCTGGCGTCTACGTTGCAATCCCTGGTACAGCAATTTGAATATGGCGGATTCGACCACGCCACAGAGAGCGATTCGAATGATATGCAGTCCATTTCCGCAGGACTGATCAATGACAACATGGTAAATCACAACTACAACACTCAACGCGTGCAATAGCAACTACTCCTGTCCTCCCATCCTGTGCTGTTGGCAGGGTGGGAGGTTTTTTATTTGGAATAGAAACTTTTACTGCCTAGAGACTGCTATGGACGGTAGCTGCTGAGCATGGGCCATCGCTTGAGCACCCGCTGATTCCCTGCCTTCCACTTTGACAGCTCAGCCCGGAACAGTAAGCCAGACTCCATTACAATATTGAGATCGGTATTATCCTGAAAGCGGATGCAGACGCACTGATAGTCGGGTTCGGCGCTAATCTCAACCCGTTCAATAATCCGACCGTTGACCTGCGTGAACGTTAAGCGATTGCTCGGGGGTGGCTGTTTGGGTTGTGAAAGCAATCGCCGTTTGACCAAAGTTTTCCCTTTGGAGTTCTTCATCGATCAGCCCTGATAGCTCAACAAATCCTTACTACGTCCTATAGGACGTACTGCTTTCGGATAATAAGCCTGATTCTTTACGAATGTCAAAAGATATCTGCGAGCGATTCGGAGAACGCATCAGGCAGTTACGCACTGAGCAGGAAATCACCCAAATCGAGCTTTGCCATAAGATCGGGATTGAACAGAAGACCCTTTCGGCAATTGAGAACGGCAGAATGGAACCATGTCTGCGAAATGTCGAATTTCTGGCAATTGGGTTAAATGTTACTTTGGCAAAATTATTCAAGGATATGTGAGCCTTTAAATGATTTTCAGAGAACTCCCTGAAGCGGCATAGCAGAGAAATGCATTGCCGGGATCTTTCGACTTCGCCCTCGCTTCCCATTCGCTTTGCTCAGGGTCGTTCGGGTTGCGCTCAAGATGACAAAACTGAAATTGCATGGGTAGCCAACGAGCAGCTTCTGGGCCATTACTTGTGACACTTGCGCTTACGACGACAGATTGGAATTGCAACAGCGGCCAATTCGTCTCAACAGGAGCCATGAACATCGCACTTCGGTCAAAGCGCATCCCGGCGCTCCCCTCTCGCACTATATCCATATAGTATGAAAGAGGTATCTGCGACTTCCGCACAGCAAAGAGGAACTATGAATATTGCATTTATCGGTTTGGGCAATATGGGCTTGCCAATGGCCGCCAATCTTATTAAAGCCGGACACAAACTCACCGCTTATAACCGGACGCGCAGCCGAGCGGAAAACCTTAAAGGCGTACAAGTGGCTGCTACTCCGGGTGAAGCCGCAGCGGCCGCGGAAGTTGCCATTACCATGCTGGCTGACGATCACGCCGTGGAATCTGTGGTGTTTGGAAAAGGAAACATGCTGGATTCACTTCCGGCGGATGCGGTCCACGTTTCCATGAGCACCATCAGTGTGGCGCTCTCACGGCGGTTGGCTTCCGCGCATGCGGAGCGCAAGCAGCATTACGTTTCTGCTCCGGTTTTTGGACGGCCTGAAGCGGCGGAGGCGGCAAAACTTTTTGTTGTAGCTGCCGGTGCAACAGCACAGGTTGAGCGCTGCAAGCCGCTCTTTGAAGTGATGGGGCAAAAAACTTTTATCGCCAGTGAAGAGCCCAGCGGGGCGAACCTGATGAAGCTGACAGGAAACTTCCTGATCACTGCGGTGATTGAAGGCCTGGCGGAAAGTTTTGCCCTGGTCCGCAAGTCCGGGCTGGACGTAAATCAATTCGTGGAAGTGCTGACCAATTCCTTGTTCAATGCGCCCATTTATAAAACCTATGGCAGCATCATTGCCGGGGAAAAGTTCCAACCCGCCGGATTCAAAGTGCCGCTCGGGATGAAAGACAACCGGCTTCTTCTGGCTGCGGCGGAAGCAGTGTCCGTTCCCATGCCGGTAGCCAGCTTGGTCCGCGACCGCTTTCTTGCAGCGATGGCTGAAGGACTGGAAGAGGCAGACTGGTCTTCTATTGCAAAAATTTCCGCCCGCGAAGCTGGGCTATAATCAAGCTTTCCGTTGCAAACAGGAGTAGAGCGTGAGAAAGAATTTCTCCTGCATATGGATATTGCCTGCCGCGATAGCCTTGTATTCTTCCGTCGCCCTAACAACTAGCCCCGATCTCAACAGAACACAAACCTTCAACTCCTTCTTTCCCTCAAATTGAGGCCGCTTCTAACCATTCATACCAGCAGTTCATCAAGGCCCCGAATTCAGTTAGTTTTATCTGCAAAGTCTTAGCAAGGAGCTTTCATGGCAAACATTCTTCCCCAGGTAAAAAATATTGTTGTGGTCATGCTGGAAAACCGCTCTCTGGACAATATGTGCGGCTGGCTTTATTCCAGCTCGTCGTCACAGCCCAGCCAATACCTGCCTGCGAACAGTCCACAAAGCTATAACGGGTTGCAAATAAGCTTTTGGAACCCATCCAATGTTTCTTATTTCAGTGGGCAGCCGCCGGTACAGGTGGCTATACAGCCGCAGACAACAAGCTATGTGGTTCCTGATCCTGATCCGGAAGAGACTTTCAGCAATGTGAATTATCAGCTCTTTGGGCCGGAAGCGCCCAACACCTCACCCACATGGCCCAACCAGGGATTTGTTGTGAATTACGAATACGCCACTGCTTCCCATCCGGACCAAATCATGCAGGCTTACAGCACCGCACAGGTCCCTGTGATTTTCAGCCTGGCGCAAAATTTTGCCATCTCTGACGCGTGGTACTGCTCGGTCCCAAGCCAGACCTGGCCCAACCGCAGCTTTGTGCATGCAGGCACTTCCAATGGCAATGTAAATAATGGAGACGTACCTGATCCTTACGATTGGGACGTGCCCACCATCTTCAATGTTCTGCAATCCATGCATGTGGGATGGAAGGTGTACAACGATACTCTGGTGACGCCTTCTCTCACGCGCTCCATGTTCCCCAAGCTCTGGGACCCTTTTCTGGATTTTCATTTTGGCAGCCTGGACGACTTTAAGCATGATTGCGCGCACAATTCCCTGCCGCCTTATTCCTTTGTTGAGCCGAGTTTTCTGGTTGATCCTAATGACGAGCATCCTCCGCATGACGTGGCTGCCGGAGAAAAACTTTTATACGAAATCTGGCAGGCCATCAGCAGTTCGCCGCAAACATGGAACAATACTTTATTGATCATCACCTATGACGAGCATGGCGGAACTTATGACCACGTAATGCCGCCATGGGGCGCGGCCATTCCAGATTCAGCCAGCGACCCGGGAGAGATCGGATTCACTTTTAATCGATTCGGCGTCCGTGTGCCCACGATCATTGTTTCGCCTTATGTGCAGGGGGGCACGGTGTTCAGGTCGAACAGCTCAACCGGCACGCCTTATGACCACACTTCCATTCTGGCTACGCTACGCGACTGGCTGGGAATCCCCGCGAATCTAATGCTGCCCAGTGCGCGCATTGCCGCTGCACCCAACATTGCCCAGGTGCTTACCTTGAGCAGTCCCAGAGCTGTGCCTACAATTCAGCCGCCCGCCAAGGCGCCTGCACCCACTTCAAACTCGCTGCCTTTGAACGACCTGCAAAAGAGTTTGGTCACCGCATCCGCCCGGCGCTTTGGCATGGAACCGGCTGCCCTGTTGAAAGCTCTGCCTACACGCCAGCACGCTGTGGATTTCTTTAAACCACGTTCAACCCGAAAGAATGCATACTGAACATAGATTCTTCTGTCGATCAACACGCGCAGTGCCCAACGATAAATGCGACAGCAAGCAAATACTGGACTATTTGCTTGCTTCATTCGCGTATTTTTCAGGTTCGGCATCAAACCCACGTTTACAGCTATCCTGGCAAATAATATGTCTTTCCCTTGTAGGTGCTTTTGAGGGCTGTACTGACATTCACCTTCATATCGCACATGGGGTCTATCGCTTCGGCTTCGGTTTCTTTCTTACCGGCATTGGGATTCTCTTTAGGCGAGGTGTTTTGTGTGTCTTGTTTCTTTCTTTTATCTGCTCCGTCTGCGTGGTCGGGCTGAATCGTTCCCCGTTGGGTGGCAATCTCCAGCAGGCTGGGATAAAACTGAACGAACGTTGTATCGACGGCCCCGTGATCAGAATGGCATGAATAGCAACTGGCGGACTCAGGAATCAGCTTGGCGGATTTTGTTCCCACGCCAAAACCGTAAAAGCCCCATCTGCTCTTAAACCGGGACTCATCTTTTACATGGACCTCAATGCCTTGCAGCGAGCCTTCATAGTGACCGCCCTGATTGATGGATCCTTTGCTAAGAGATTTGCGCACCTCCACCACCATTGTGGTCTTATCGGGCCAGCGGCCGGTTTTGGCAAAGGAATCATAGGCGGAAGGGTTCACATATACATCCGTGAAAGGCGGGTCTGAGGCGCCATGATCGTTTTCCGATGGATTGTATGCCATACCTATGCCAGAGCCTACGTGCACCCATTTTGCATACTGTTCAGGCCATAACATCTGACCGTCATTTGTGTATTTGACCCCATCGCTGGATTGGGACTGCTCCTGAGAACTTACCTGGAAGGCCAGGAGAAACATTGCAGTTAATGCAGAAACCACCAAAAATGCTTTCTTCATATTTTTCACTCCGTATGAAATCACAATGCCTGCATTATGGCCAGTGTGCCCGCTCAAACGGCAGCCGCTTCGCTGCAAATAGGCGTGAGTCCGCTGCATTGAGAGGTTTGTACGCTGGCAGAGCGTATTTAAAACAGGTTAAAGTGGCAATACAAATAGAAGCCCTTTGCCTATGTCGAACGAGTCAAAACAAAACCTTTGGATCGGCGCTGCATGGATCGCCTTTGGCCTGATCAGCGGAATGCAATCCGTGGTGGAGATGAAAGCGCAAGGCATGCATCATGCCTGGACGGCGCTTTTTCTCAGGGAGTCGCTGGTCTGGAGCTTTTGGGCCATCGCTACGCCAGCCGTAATTTTTCTCACCAGAAAATATCCGCCATCGCAGAAACTTTCACCTTTGGGCTGGGCTACGCACGTGGCAGCCTGGCTGGCAATAGGATTATGCCATGCCGCGTGGGGCACAGGTTTGGATTTGGCGCTCAAACCATGGAGCATGAATTCCTACAGTATTCCCTGGCAAAAAATTTTTGAGGGGTTATGGCTCTCAACGCTCTCTGCTGATCTGCTGGTTTACATTGCTATCGCCGCAATCAGCCATGGCTTACATACAAAACGGGAGCTCGCCCGGCATGAACTGGAGATGGCGCAGATGAACTCAAGATACTTTGAGGCCCAACTGAGCGGCCTGCGCCGGGAACTGGAACCTCACTTCCTCTTTAATACCCTGAATGGCATTTCCGGTTTAATCCGCGATAACCAGAACCCTACGGCACTGGAGATGATTTCCAAATTAGGAGATTTGTTGCGGCATTCATTGGATTCCAGAGAAAATGAAGTTGCGCTGAGTGAAGAGCTGGACTTTGTCCGCCAATACATTGATCTCCAGCAGATGCGGTTCGGGGCCCGTTTGAAGGTCACATTAGCTGTGCCGGATGAGGTCTTTCCAGCGCGCGTTCCCTCGCTGATGCTTCAGGAGATTGTGGCGAATGCCATTCAACATGGCATTGGAAAGAAAGAACAAGGCGGATTGATTTCCATTGCAGCCAGCCACGCAGATGGTTCCCTGATTTTATCGGTAACAAATGATGGGCCGCCACTACCAGGACATTGGGAGCATCTGGAGCATGCCAATGGTGACATGCGGAATGGCAGCACAGGCATAGGTCTTTCCAATATCAAGGCCCGCCTGCAAGGCCTGCATGGCACAAATGCGCAGTTCACTTTGCAAAGCCATCCCGGCGGCCGCGTGGAAGCCAGAATCAGCCTACCCTTCACGTTGGTTGCGGTATGACATCCCATTCTTCTCTGCGAATCCGGGCGATGATTGTTGATGATGAGCCGCTGGCGCGGACCAATATTGAACGCCTGCTGCAACGCGATCCAGAAGTTGATATTGTCGGCCAATTTGGTTCCGGGCGCGAAGCAATCGCCGCTATTCGCTCGTCAGTTCCCGACCTACTGTTTCTTGATGTTCAAATGCCTGAATGTGACGGATTTGATGTCATCGAGGCCCTTGGGGCTTTTGTTCCGCGAGCGGTTGTTTTCGTGACAGCTTATGACCAGTATGCAGTGAGGGCGTTTGAGATGGAAGCCCTGGATTATCTGTTAAAGCCGGTACAGGAGCAACGATTCTGCAAAGTGTTGGCGCGGGCCAAGGAGCAGATTCACGGCGGCCACGGCCCTGCTCTTTGGCGCGACAGAATTGTTGTGAAGAGCGCAGGAAACGCTATTTTTCTACATGCGCAGGAAATTGAGTGGATTGAAGCAGCCAGCTACTATGTGGCTTTGCATGTAAGCGGAAAGACTCACCTGCTGCGGCGAACGATGAATGAACTGGAACGCGACCTGAATCCAGAGCGGTTTTGCCGTATTCATCGCAGCACAATCGTAAATCTTGAGTACGTGCATCAATTAGCCACGGATGCGGATGGGGAGTACGAAGTGGTCCTCCGCAATAAAACCCGGCTGAAGTTAAGCAAAGGATATCGCAAGGTGTTTCAAGAACGCCTGGGTTTATTGTCACCCTAGAACGCATCACGCACCACGTCGATTTTTTTTAAGCATCGTCAGACGCGACAGAATGCGCGCTAAGCTGGTCGCATCAAAGCCATGCGCGTAATCCGCTTACATAGCTTGTTCAAGATTAGAGCGGTCTTCATTCTGGCGTAGAACTAAAGATTTGCAGGCGAAAGACGTCTGTGATCCATGGCCATGATCATTTGGGACAAAGATGGCACAGGCGAGGGCGCCA
>DASRCD010000589.1:0-9785 GCA_035653315.1 Candidatus Angelobacter sp. | reverse complement strand
GGAAAGATACGTGTCGGCAATCATTTCCATCCGGTTTAGCGCTTGGCTTTTCAAATCCTCTGGTCCGCTTATAGCCAGCCAGGAGAATTTCATTTGCGGCAACCCTGAAATCTTGGAAATGCCGCTCATAGTAAAAGTGAGCGCGCCGTGATTGGTGGCAAAGCTCTTCTGCGGAGCCTGGCTCAAAGGAAAATCCAGAAACACTTCATCGGCAATAATGGCCATTTCGCGTTCAGAACATATCTTGTTGAGATGAGCGATCTCCTCTGGCTTAGTGAAGTGCCCGGTAGGGTTGTTCGGGTGGACCACAATGATCCCCCGCGTATTTGTCCTGATCGCCTGATTTAATGCATGAAAATCAATATGCCAGCCATGATCGTAAAAGAGCGGGTATCGTGAAAGCTTTACGTCGTTCACATCCGCCAGAAAATCAAACAATGGATAGCTTGGCGTGGGAATAAGAATTTCGTCTCCGGGATTGCAAAGCAGGCGGAAGACAAAAGAGTAGGCCTCACTAGTGCTGGCCGTGAGCAACAAATCATTCAGCGAAATGGATACTCCGCGTTCCGCATAATAATCCAGCACTGCCTGCCGTGCGCTTTTCAGACCGCGCGGGTCCGGATGATATTGCAGCGAGCCCGGCGCGCAGAGCGCCCGCATAATGGCTGCGGAGTCATATTTAAACCCGCATTCCGTGGGATTGGAGGCGCTGAGATCAAATAATCTTCTGCCGGAAGATTTCTGACGCTCCAGCGCTTCCGTGAGAAGATTTTGCTTCAGGTTCCAGTTGGTACGCGAAGAGAACATGCAAGAAGAGTTATACCAGTTCGCGTTTATACCTTCTGTACTGCCTGCGCAAGATTGGTTAAGCTGGCTTTTGCGTCGCCATAAAGCATTCCTGTTACCGGCTTAAAAAACAATGGGTTTTCCAGCCCTGAAAAGCCTTTGCCTTTTCCGCGTTTGAGCACCACCACTGATTTTGCCCTATCCACTTCTATGATCGGCATGCCTGCAATAGGGCTCTTTGGATTATCACGCGCATCAGGGTTTACCACATCATTTGCGCCGATCACCACAGCCACGTCTGTGGCCTGCAACTCAGGGTTGATCTGCTCCATTTCATATAACGACGAATACGGCACATTGGCTTCCGCCAGAAGAACGTTCATGTGACCGGGCATGCGTCCGGCAACAGGATGGATTCCGTACTTGACTGAGATGCCGCGCTCTTCCAACAGATTTCCAAGCTCTCTTACAGCGTGCTGTGCCTGAGCGGTAGCCATGCCATATCCAGGAACAAAAACAACCTGATTCGCATAGGCAAGCTGCACAGCCACATCATCCAGGCTGACTTCACGCATTGCGCCGCCAACCGCGCCTGTATCAGTTCCCACGATTGCGCCAAAGCCGCCAAACAGCACATTAACCATGGAGCGGTTCATGGCTCTGCACATGAGGATGGAAAGAATAAATCCGGAGAAGCCATCGAGCGTTCCGGCAATAATTAAGACGTTATTGGAAAGCACAAAGCCGGTTGCCGCCGAAGATAACCCAGCATAAGAATTCAGCAGTGACATCACCACGGGCATATCGGCCGCGCCGATGGGAATCACAAGCATCACGCCAAAAACAAGTGCGCAGGCGATCATGCTGTAAAAAAGCGCCACCATTTCCGGATTGAGTTGCCAGCCAATGTAACAACCCAGCATGGTGACAAACAAAAGCAGATTTACAATGTGCTGGCCTTTGAACTGGATCGGCGTGCCCCGCATCAGCTCCTGCAGTTTTGCGGCGGCAATCAATGAGCCGGTGGTGGTAAGCGAGCCCAGCATCACTTCAAAGCCAAGAGCGCCCATCTTCACGGGCCCCATGTGGGTGCCATTCATGGTGTATTCAGCCACGCCCACCAGTGAGGCGGCCAGTGCGCCAAACGCATGGGAGAGCGCGGTCCGCTGCGGCATGGCGGTCATCGGCACCATTGCCATGGGAATGCCGATGCAGGAACCGACAATCAATCCCAATGCGATCCATTGATAATGAATGATCTCAGGATGGAAGAGTGTTCCAAGAACCGCCGCAGCCATTCCCGCTGCGGCCAGAATCATGCCCTTGCGGGCGGAGTCAGGATGGCTCAATCCCTTCAGTCCAAGGATGAAGAGGATCGATGCAAGCAGATATGTGGCTTCCAGAAAATAAGTGCTGTTCACTTCTTTTCCTCCGCCTTCACTGGCTCTTTCTTGCGGAACATCTTGAGCATTCGATCAGTGATCAGAAAGCCGCCCGTCACGTTAATGGTTGCAGAAGCCACTGCAACACAGCCTAAAATTGTGCTCAGGTCCAGATGATCTGATTTGCCGGCAATCACAATAGAGCCAATCAGCGAAATACCGGAAATGGCATTGGTTGCTGACATGAGCGGCGTATGCAGCAGGGGCGGCACGCGAGAGATAACCTGATAGCCCAGAAATGCCGCCAGAGCAAACACGTAGAGCGAAGCAATAAGGACCGCCGGAGGAATACTATTGCTGGTTGACTCTTGCTGCAAAGTGAATAGAGCTGCAATGAATGCCACCGGATGAAACATTAAATGTTCCATAGCTTCTCCTTCTTATGGGCTTATGCTGAGGTCCCGAGCGCCGCTGCCACTCTGGGATGAACATCCCCGCCCTGGTAAGTCACGCAAGCGCCTTTCACAATGTCATCATTCATATCAATTTTCAGATTGCCCTTATCATTGATCAGCCCCATAAAGCTGGTCAGATTGCGTGAATAAAGCTGGCTGGCATGCCCTGCAACCGTGGCTGGAAGGTTTAACGGCCCAAGAATGACCACACCATTATGATCCACTTCCTCTCCAGGCCTGGTAAGCGCGCAGTTTCCTCCAGTGGGCGCGGCAAGGTCTATTACGATTGTTCCCGGCTTCATGCTCTTGATCGCTTCTTCGGTGAGCATGAGTGGTGCTTTGCGTCCGGGAACCTGGGCTGTAGTGATAACAACATCGGAAACGGCGGCGCGCTTGGCCACCATATCACGCCCGCGTTGCAGCGCTTCCGGTGAGAGTTCCTTGGCATAGCCGCCGGCATCCTGCGTTTCAATCCCGCCAAGATCAACTTCCAGGAATTTGGCCCCAAGCGATTTCACGTCCTGTCCGGCTGCGGCGCGCACATCGTATGCCTCCACCACCGCTCCAAGCCTTCGCGCCGTAGCAATGGCCTGCAACCCGGCAACACCGGCGCCAAGCACCAGTACTTTCGCTGGCGGAACAGTACCCGCGGCCGTCATGAGCATAGGAAACATGCGCGGCAGGCGCTCAGCAGCGATGAGTACAGCTTTATAACCGGCAACAGTGGCCATGGATGAAAGCGCGTCCATGGATTGTGCGCGTGTGGTGCGCGGCACAAGTTCCACGGCAAACGCAGAGAGCTTTTTGCTGATGATTGGCTGGAGGGCTGCCGGTTCGTCCAATGGTTTGAGGAAACCAATAATCACGGCTCCGGCTTTCAGTTTGCTTATATCGTCTGGTTCAGGGCGGTTTACGCAAGCCAGAATGTCGGATTCAGGCAGGAGATCCTCCCGGCCCATAACGCTGGCGCCGGCGGATTCATATTCAGCATTAGAAAAACCGGCCGCGATACCTGCTCCGGATTCAATCCCGACTTCTGCTCCGGCGGCAACCAGTTTCTTGACTGATTCGGGAACCAACGCTACCCGGGCTTCTCCGGGTAATTTTTCCCGTGGGACGGCAATTCGCATAGAATGCATCCTCCCTGAGATCACGTCCGGCGCTCAGGGCCGGTAAATGTCTGAGTGAACATTATTCCTAAGGAAATGGATTTGGGGAAGGGCTGAAACAGATTCTTCTCATTATGGCGAATCGCCCTGTAATGCTGAATCACCGCCGGATTGTTCAAATCGCTTCTTACATGCACTTATTTTCGCGCTACAATTCAAACCATCTACCCTTCTTTCCTGGCCCGGGAGCAGTGAATGTACGACTACATCATCATTGGCGCAGGTTCCGCCGGATGCGTTCTGGCGAACCGGCTGAGCGAAGATCCCACGGTCAAAGTTCTGCTGCTGGAAGCAGGCGGGCGCGATAACCGCAAAGAAATACATATTCCAGTGGCTTTCTCCAAGCTTTTTAAAAGCCCTTGTGACTGGGCCTATTACACTGAGCCAGAACCTCAACTTAGCAACCGCACTCTTTACTGGCCGCGCGGCAAAGTTCTGGGCGGCAGCAGTTCCATGAACGCTATGATTTACATGCGTGGCCATCACGCTGATTACGATCATTGGCACTACCTTGGAAACCCTGGCTGGAGCTATGCGGAGGTCCTGCCCTATTTCAAAAAATCAGAAAAGCAGCAGCGCGGAGCTTCTGAATATCATGGAGCTTCCGGGCCGCTGCACGTAAGCGATCTTTGTACAGTCAATCCGCTTTCGCAGGCTTTCATCGCTGCTGGTGAAGAAATTGGGTTTCCTCGCAATCACGATTTCAATGGCGCTTCACAGGAAGGCTTTGGGCTGTATCAAGTCACGCAATCTAAAGGCAGGCGTCACAGTGCCGCGGCTGCATTTCTGCACCCTGTCATGTCCCGCAAAAACCTGACGGTTAAAACCAACACGCACGTATTTGGCATTTACTTTGAAAATAAACGGGCTGCGATCGTCAGTTTTCAGCAGGAAGGCGGCAGCGTTCAGGCCCGGGCTGAACGGGAAATCATTCTCTGCGCCGGGGCCGTTGGATCGCCACAAATACTAATGCTTTCTGGAATCGGTCCGGCGGAGCATCTTGGCCAGTTCAATATTCCTTTGGTTTGCGATTTGCCCGGAGTCGGCAACAACTTGCAAGATCATCCTGCGTGCGGCGTGGCCTACGAATGCACCCAGCCCGTGAGCCTTGCGGATGCTGAGAGTCTCCCCAACCTGCTCCGCTATTTATGTTTTAGAAAAGGCGCACTCACATCCAATGTCGCTGAAGCCGGGGCCTTCGTTAAAACTCCATTAGCTGCGGAACTCCCTGACCTGCAATTTCATTTCGGCGTGGGCTATTTCGTGGAACATGGATTTCAGAAAATCAAAGGGCATGCCTTTACCATTGGCCCAACTTTGCTTCATCCGCGCAGCCGGGGAGAAATTCGCCTGCGCTCCAGCAATCCACTGGATGCGCCTTCCATCCGCGCCAACTACTTATCCGATCCACACGATATGAAGGTCATGCTGGAAGGCATAAAAATCTCGCGTAAGCTTGTCGGAACGAAAGCATTTGCAACCTATCGCGGGAAAGAGCTTCTTCCCGGGCCTGAAGCAATAGATGACCAAGCACTGCGCGCGCACATCGCCAGATTTACTGAAACTCTTTATCATCCTGTAGGAACATGCAAGATGGGGAATGACGCGCAGTCAGTTGTGGATTCAGAGCTGCGCGTTCATGGCGTGGAAGGCCTGCGCGTGGTGGATGCTTCCATCATGCCGGTGATCGTTGGCGGGAATACCAACGCGCCTACGATAATGATTGCAGAGAAGGCCGCTGATTTGATCAGGAGCGGCGTTGCCGTGCGCCGAGCAGAAGACTATGCCGGCAATCTCTCATCGCACTGACGACTTTTTAAATAATCTTTCTTAGAATATTTCATCCCACGAGCAGTTGCGGCCTTCTTGCGAGAGGATTTCAATAGATAATGGCAAAATGCTGACTCTGCTACGGAGTCTTTGATATAGGGATATAAGAACATTATGCGCGATGGAGCAAATGGGGAAAACTGGATGCTGGATCAACGCCAGATATTCATTCCAGACAATCCAATTCCGCGTATAGTGACGCTTGTATCGTCTGCTTTTGCCCATGTTGCTGTGTTGGTTTTGATCGTTTTCTTTTACCACGCAGCGGGCCCTCATATAGTGCCTGAAAAATATACGGCACAAACAGTTGCAGGAACGGCGCATGTGGTTTTCAGTTCAAGCAACTTTTCCCCAGCACGAGCACACGCCAATTCCCTTCATGCGCCACGCAAATTAAGGCATGAGCGTACGCTGCAATCTGTTAATGCAGGAGATAGCGCGGAGCTGCAAATTCTTCGGGAGCATGCCAAGGAAGCGACCAAAGGTTTAATCATGAATTTCAAGTTCCGTCAGATTTATGGGTTTTCTCCGGGCGCGGAGTATCAGCTTGCAGTCCAGACCTCAGGCGTGATCCCTGTGATTCCGGCAACTGATCTTCCCCCGCGTTTTGAACAATATCTGACCGTGAAAGTTACCATCGATATTGATGGCCGAGTGGCTGATGCCCGACTGATAACTGGAATGGCAACCCCCAAAATTAAGAAAACCCTTCTCTCGGCCATCCGTGAATTTAAATACATCCCGGCCAAACGCAATGGTTCGCCTATTCCGTGCCAGGTGGATATTGTGGTCCATATTCCGAGTTGACAGATCTACTTCGTTTTCAAAAACTCCGTGACCGATTTAATATAAAAATTCGGCTGGTCCACGAATGCCATGTGCCCCGCCTGCGGAACAATCACGAGCTTTGAGCCTGCAATTTTCTCGTGCATGGTGCGTGAAAGCGATGGATTTGATTCATCATGGTCGCCGCAAATCACCAGCGTGGGAACGTGAATGCTGGAAAGCTTATCCAGATATTCCACTGATTTCAAATTGCCATCAATTACGAACTCGCCATCTGATCCCCACATTTCACGATACAAGTCCCATGATGTTGTAGTGTTGGCTGCAAGAGGATCATAGTTGGGATCTGGCCGGTGCTGATACAGATAAGGAAAGTATCCATCGCCCCAGGCAAGCTTGGCATAATCTTCTGGATAACGTCCTTTTTCCCAGTCCTTGCCTTTGTTGAAGAGTCCGTTTTTCTCCAGAGCTTCCAGGCGGTTTAAAGCTTCAGCAGGCATATTGCGTTTTTCTTCAGCTAAAACTTTGTTCATCTCCGTTGTGCTGTAAAACGTTCCGCCAAGAATCAGGTGTGTGAGATTTTTTTGATACTTAAAGGCATAGGCCTGGGCCAGTACGCCGCCATAGGAATGGCCCATTAGGCTCATCTTCCCCAGATGCAAAGCCTGGCGGACGCTCTCCACATCCTCCACCATGTTCTCGACCGTGTATTGCGTGGCGTCTTCCAGCTTTTCTGAACGTCCGGAGCCGCGTTCGTCAATAAAGATAATCTGGTTGTTGCGGGCCAGCGGGAGCAGGTATGGCATCAGGTAATCGTGTGAAGCTCCCGGGCCGCCATGAACAATCATCAGAGGCGCACCGTGGCCAATGGTTTGGTAATAGACAAGAACGCCATGGGCATCCACGAAGCCTTCTTCCATGCGATAGACAGCGGAGGCTGAAGCAGAGTGGGCCGCCTTCCCTGCTGTCCCCTGCCTGGCAGCTTGCGATTGTGTAAAGCCGGAAACTCCGAGCAGCAGAAAAATGCCTAAAAGAATTCCGTAAAGAAATGTTTTTTTCATGCCGGAAATTATAGTGCTTGGCGTCAACCACACCAGACTATTGAAAACATTGGAAAAATATGTTTGCGCGAAAGCCTCGCGAAGGTACTAGAATTAGATTATTATGCGCACGCTTGTCTCTCTCGTGGTTTTTGGGACGGCTGCTCTTCTACTGCCGTTCTCTGCTCATGCGCAGCGCGGAATGTCCGCGCACGGCGCCTCTGGTGGTTTTCATTCCGGTTCTGGTTTTCATTCCAGTTCAGGCTTCGCCCCTAGCGGCGGTTTCCGTTCCAGCGGCAGTTTTGCCCCCAGGTCCGGGTTCGCTCCCAGCTCAGGTTTTCGTTCAAACGGTGGATTTGCGCCCAGACCAGGTTTTGCTCCCCGCTCGACGAATTTCCGCAGCTTCGCGCCGCGCGGCTCCGTGGGCGTAAGAACTACTGGCGGCTTCAGAAGCTTTGGCCGGTCTTCCGCATTTGCTGGACGGCGGTTCGGCGGCACCATCATAGGTGGCAGACGCTCCTTTGTGTTTAACCGTTTTCCACGCGGACGTTTCTTCTTCAACGGGTGCTTTGGATTTGTATGCCGGTCACCGTTCTTCTTTGGATCGCCCTTCTTCTTTGGCAATCCATTCTTTACCGGCGGACTGTTCTTTGGCGACCCGTTTCTATGGGGACCTCCTTACTATCCTTATCCGTATTATTCCGCTCCCTACTATTCTGACTATAACTATCCTGCGCAGCAGCCTGTGGCTAGCAATGACAACAGCGGCAACACGGATTTAGCTATGGAAGTACAAAGGCTGGATGATGAAGTAAGCGACTTAAGGAATAATGAGGAAGCTTATCGTTCCCGTTCAGACAATCAACCGCCGGCAGACCAGCATTCATCTCTCTCGGCAAAACAGCCTGCCGTAGCTACTGTTTTTGTTTTTCATGATGGCCGCCGTATCTCAGCGACGAACTATGCTGTCGCGGGGCAAACACTGTGGATCTTCGGCGAAAGCGTAGCCAGAAAGTTCCCTCTATCTGAAGTGGATGTTCAGGCCACGGAACAGACAAATTCGACCAATGGAATTGAAGTCCGGTTGCCGGGAGTTCCAGCAAAGCAGTGATCGGTATTTCAAATAGTTGGCTTATCTAATTTTTAGCTACAAAGGGAGTCGTCATCTCGGCGGCTCCCAGTAACCGCCGCACCACTTCTCATCCCTGAAAATGATCCATGCCCCTTCCTTGCTGAAGTATAGTTATCATGCATTCATTGAATTTGCGGAGCAGATTTCATGAGCATCAGGCCCTATCTGTTTGTCTTTTTAGCATTCGTTTCTTTATCTTTTTCTCTGGCACAGGAAGCACAGCAGAATCCAACCGGGCAGCCTTCGCAAGCTCCTGCAACAGCCACCCCTGCGTCTCAGCCCGCTGACCAGCCTGCGAACGCAACCGTATTAAAAGTAAAGACCAGGCTGGTTGTAGTGGATGTGGTTGCATTGGACCATAAAGGTGTTCCGGTTACTGATTTAAAAGCGGATGATTTTGTATTGCAGGAAGAAAACAAGGAGCAAAAGATCCGGGTGTTCAATTTTCAGCAGGGCGCCAGGAATGAGGGCGCTCCGGCGACAATGGTTCAGGCAGCTTTGCCTCCGAACCGCATCACCAACATTCCGCGTTTTAAAACCGATAGTCCGCTGAACGTTTTATTGCTGGATGGAATTAACGTAGCCAGCGCTAACCAGAAGTATGCTCGCGAGCAAATGCTTAAGTTCCTGGAAAAATTGCCGGCGGGAAAGCCAATGGCTGTGTATGCCCTTGGACCCAAGCTGCGCATGTTGCAGGATTTTACGACTGATCCCACTCTCTTAAGAGAAGCCGTGAAAAAAGCCAGGGACAATATGATGTCCATACGGGCAAACGTTTCTAATGCCAGCGACCTTCCTGCCGGAATGCTGGAACAGATGCCTGATGCTATGCTTCAGTCAATTCTCCGTTTTGGACAAGATCAGGCGATCAATCAACTTGACCAACGCGTGGACCTCACCTTGGCACAGCTTGGAGCGTTGGCCCGCAACCTGGCAGGATATCCCGGCCGGAAAAATCTGATCTGGCTTTCTGAAGCTTTTCCAGCGTATTTTGTTCCCTCGAATTTAACCGTTGGCGGCGGCATCGCTGGCACCGGTGCTGTCTCTAATCCGATGCAACCGTTGCTCAAAGCTTATCAAACTCAAATTGACCATACAGCAGATCTCCTTGCCAATGCACAAGTCGCCGTTTATCCGGTGGACGCCGGAACTTTATCGAATCAGGATGCCTATTCTTCTTTAAGCAATACGGACAGTAACGGCGA
>DASRCD010000588.1:0-2485 GCA_035653315.1 Candidatus Angelobacter sp. | reverse complement strand
CGGAGTTGATTGAGAAAGCCCTTGAAACCGACCGGGCCTGCCTGGAGTTTGCTAAACAACTTTATAACTATAAAGATTTCATTTATATGGGACGGGACATTGACTATCCCATTGCCCTTGAAGGCGCGCTCAAGTTAAAAGAAGTTTCCTATATCCATGCTGAAGGTTATCCTACGGGCGAACTGAAACATGGCCCCACTGCCCTGGTCAATGAGCATTTACCTATCGTGGTACTGGCTACGCAGGACCATAACGATCCGGATTCAGTGATGCGTTATGGCAAGACGCTCATCAGCATCCGGGAGTTCGTGGACCGCGAAATCCCGGTGATGGCGATCATCAGCGAGAACGATGCCGAACTGGAGAAAATTGCTCCATGTGTCCTGCGTGTGCCGGAAGCGCCTCTGCTTCTCCAACCGATTGTTGAAGTAATTCCCCTTCAATTCCTGGCCTACCATATTGCCGTGCTCTGCGGACGCAATATCGACCGACCAAGACATCTTTCCAAATCCGTTATTAGCGAATAGACGCAAAAGCTTTACCGGGAAGTCGATAGTATTTCTTTTCCCGTCTTTTCTCGCACAAGAATAGGAAGACGTGGAAACGTGAAGTTGCCGCCCGCATCATCAATCACATTGATCTGGCAGGTATAAAGTCCTGGCTTGAGCTGGGAGAGGGCAACATCAAATTGAAAGATCGCCGCCTTGCGGTCTGGCGCATTGAGCTGACGCGCTTCAATCAGCGGTGTTTCAAATGCTTTCACCTTGCCACTGAAGAATTCAATGCTAGTCAAGAGATGGATGGGATTCTTGATACTGGCAGCTTTCTCCTTGGCGTTTGAGTCGGTTCCCGGCCCAAGTGCTTTGTCCCTGGCCGGATCATAGACCTCATAGAAGAAATAAAGGTGCTGGTCTGGCGTGAAAACATGGGCGATGTTCGGAATCAATTCGGCGCCGTCACGCACCAGAGGATTTTGTGTCTTCTTATTTGAGGGTTGGCGCTGGCTGGCCAGCACCACGGAGCTTAACTTGATTGGGGCCTTCCTGATGTCGGGGACAACAAAATCAGTTTCAAACGATCCAAGCCGCCCAGTCTGATTTTCACGGACAACGAACTTGAAATGATATTTGCCCGTCATCAGCATAAAGCCGGTGGAATATTGGACGTTCTTCCGCCTCACCTGCTGCGAAGCATCCAAAGAGAGCTTTACCGTTTCACGCACGCTGCCTACGGGACGCTTTAACTCATCGAGCACTTCACCAATGATGTCGAGCGAGGCTTTGTCTTTGTCACCGCCCTGGGTGGACGGAATCTGTGATCCCGGCACAACCAGCGCCACTGGAACATAAAAACGGCGATCATCCATGCGGAAGTAAGAGGCCGCCATGTACAGCGCAACATCTGTGTTGGGCAGCTCAGAAGAAAGTTCATCGGTCATCTGCTGCTCTTTGTCTTCTGAGTTGAAATGTTTGAAGTCCTTGGGAGCGTAATAGCCTTTGCGGAATTCCAGGTTCACGTTTTGCCGGTTGACCTTGACCTGGATGCGCCGGAATTTGCCATCACGCATGGCGTTGCTGCTTTTGAATCCAAGCACATAATAAACGGTGGTATCACGCTGTACGTGGTCAAAGACCGAACCTAGATCATTAGTGTCCAGAAAGGCTTTGCCGCCTGTATCGCCGGAGAGCGTGGTCAAAGTTTCCTGGCTGGCGAAGTTGGCATCCAGGCGGCTTTGCACGGCAGCGCCGCTATACATTGCGGTTCCGCGCAAGCTGGCGGTTGAAGCCGATCCACCGGCCGGCTCAGCTTCCAGACCGCGTGAATCCATGGTGTAAATGGCCACGTTCGCTCTTACTGCGGTATTCACTGCGGCGCGCAAAGCAGACTGATTTTCAATGCCGGTCTGCGTCATGCCGCTGCTGAAATAAATGAGAGATTTTTTCTGATTGAACTTGGCCAGAATCTGGCAGACCGACTGCAATGCCTGCAGCTTGCGGTCTGTATTGAACTGGTTGTACTCCGTTTCATCGGGCGTGAAGGCATCGCCTGTTTCCTCAATACCGTCCGCATCGCCGGTGCTGCCATTGTCCATGCCCTGCCCTTCAGAGTGCGAATAGTGGTTGAGCACGCGCAGAAGGGTGGCGCGGTCGCCGGTAAAATCCTGGTCCAGACGGAGCGAGGATGCCAGCGAGACAATGGCAATCAGGTCTGCCGAGGTCATCCTGGTCTGCACATATTTTTTCGCAGCCTGAACGGAGCGCTCCATCTCGTCTGGCCCCATGGAAGTTTGATCAAAGAAGAGGACAATAACACGCTTATTGCTTAGCGCCTGGTCAGCATCTTTGGTAGTTAGAATCGGCTTGGGCGGAGCTGTCGGCTGGCCATCGGCGGTTTGCTGCGCGGGTGTGGGACCGGCCGACAGCGGCGCGATATCAAGGTTTTCAAAATCAAAGCTGGAGATGCGTTGTGGTTTGCCATCTTCCAA